>JAVHWH010000370.1:0-8188 GCA_032159915.1 Mycobacterium sp. | reverse complement strand
GGGGCCCGGCGGACATTCGTCTGCCCATTTCACGGTTGGTGCTGGGGCCTCGACGGGCGCAACACCTTTGCGTTGCGGCCCGAAGCCTTCGCCGCCGAAAACATGGCGCCCGACGACTTGCAGCTGGTGTCGGTCAAGTGTGAACTCTGGGGTGGCTGCGCCTGGATCAACCTCGACCAGGACGCCCCGCCGCTGCGCGACTGGATGGAGCCCTTCGCGTCGATCTACGACGCCTGGAAGGTCGAGTCGCTGCGCGTCGAGTGGTGGCAGTCGTGCCGGTTGCCGGTGAACTGGAAGTTGGCGACGGCTGCATTCATGGAGGGCTACCACGTTCCGCAGACGCACCCGCAGTTGTTGCCGTCGGCGCAGAACGGCAGCGCGTCGGAAGCGGTGCACCCGGTGGTTGCCAGCAGCCTCTACTTCATGCGCACGCTGGGCGACGGCATGGGCGGTATGACCCACGAGAACGACATCCGCATCGCCGAAGGCATGCAGACGATGACGCTGCCGTCCGACCCGGCGGCCGCGATGGCGGGTTGGCGTAGCGCGCTCAACGACGCAGTGGTGAAGTGGCACCGTGCCCGGGGCAGCGCGATGCCCGACCTAAACGACCTGATTCGTCAAGGGATTACCGACGCAATCAACTTCGCGTTCCCGCACCACTTCATCCTGCCCACCTACAGCAGTGCCTCCTCGTACCGAATCCGTCCGCTCGGCCCGGAAGAAACCCTGTTCGAGATCTGGTCGCTGACCCGGATGCCCGATGACCGCTCCACCGGCAAGCCGACACCCCCGGAGCCGATGTCGCCGGACGACCCACGCTGGCCACCGATCCCCGCGCAGGACTTCTCCAACTTGCCGCGTCAACAAAAGGGGTTGCACTCCAAGGGTTTTGACTACATGCGGTTGTCGAACCAGATCGAGGGGCTGATTTCCAACTTCGAACGGGTCATCGACGGCTTCCTCGCCGGTCTGCCTTACGACGCGCTGATCCCGGCGATTCAGCAGACGAACACCACGATCGATGTGCCGATCGCCGATCTCGGTTTCAGCTCGGAGGCGAAATGACCACGCAATGGGACCGCTCCGTCGACCTGCTGATCGCCGGCAGCGGCGGCGGCGGCATGGTCGCCGGCCTCGCCGCACTCGACAGTGGGCTCGAGCCGCTGATCGTGGAAAAGCAAGCGTTGGTGGGTGGTTCGACGGGATTGTCCGGCGGCATCGTCTGGCTGCCCAACAATCCACTCATGCGTGCTGAAGGCGTTGCCGACTCACACGAAGACGGGCTGGCCTATCTCGCCGACGTGGTGGGCGACATCGGGGCGCCGTCGTCACCGCAGCGCCGAGAGATGTTCCTGACCGCCGGGTACGAGATGATCAACTTCCTGATCCGCCGGGGCGTCAAGCTGATCCGCTGCGCCGGATGGAGCGATTACTACCCAAATCACAAGGGCGGCAACGCGGCCGGTCGTGCCGTCGAGGGCATTCCGTTCGACGCCGCCGAGTTGGGATACTGGCACGACAAGGTGCAGCCGGCGCTGGCCAAGAACTACGGCTACACGGTACTGACCAATGAACTCCGATCGGTCCAGTACTTCAACCGCGCGCCGAAGGCTTTCGCAGTCGCGACCAAGGTGTTCCTGCGCACCGCCGCGGGCCGGGCGCGCCGACGGCAGATCTTGACCAACGGCGCCTCGCTGATCGGTCAGATGCTCAAGGCGCTGATCGACCTGAGCGACGGCCGGCCCCCGCTGTGGATCAACGCCGCTCTTGCCGACCTCATCGTCGAAGACGGCCGAGTAGTGGGTGCACGCATCGTCCGCGACGGCACACCGTTGAACGTCGAGGCGCGCAGGGGAGTTCTGCTGGCCGCCGGCGGGTTCGGACACAACGCCGAGATGCGGCGGCAGTACAGCGGCGACCAGCCCAACGACGCCAAGTGGTCGATCGCCAACGCCGGCGACACCGGCGAAGTGCTGCAGACCGCGATGCGATTGGGTGCCAAAACCGACCTGCTCGACGAAGCGTGGTGGCTGCCGTCGGTGTTCATCGCCAACGGTGGGACTGTCGCCGCGTCGCTGGGCTCAGGACGTCAACGGCCCGGGGCCATCTACGTCGACTCGACCGGCCGTCGTTTCTGCAACGAGTCCAACTCGTATGTGGAGGTCGGCAAGGCAATGTACGCCAACAAGGCGGTGCCCTGCTGGATGGTCTTTGACGATGGATACGTGCGTCGCTACGTCACCAGCGCTAATCCGCTCAAACGCAACCAGCAGCTACCCGCCGGGCTGATCGATTCCGGCGCCGTCAAACGCGCCGACACCATCGAAGAACTCGCCCGCCAGACCGACCTTCCTGCTGACGAATTGTCGCGAACCATCCACCGCTTCAACGAGTTCGCGGCCAAGGGGCTCGATCCCGACTTCGGCCGGGGGCAGTCCGCCTACAACGACTGCCTGGGTGATCCGGGGTATCGGCCCAACGCCGCCGTCGGCCCGCTGGACAGCGCGCCGTTCTATGCGACCAGGGTCCTGCCTGCCGACGTAGGCACCTGTGGCGGTGTGATTACCAACGAATACGCGCAGGTTCTCGACGAGGACGACCAGGTGATCGACGGCCTCTACGCCACTGGCAACAACACCGCGACGGTGATGGGCCGAACCTATCCCGGTGCCGGCGCGAGCATCGCCAGCTCAATGGTGTTCGGCTACGTCGCCGCGCGGCACGCGGCTGGGCGTGCTCTGCCTGGTGAGCGGAGCCGCTAGTCTGCTGCCTGCTCGGTTTCGTCTCGACCGAACGTGCAACCACTTTCACGTTCGCCGCCGAGCGTTCCACCAGTTTCACGTTCGGGCATGAGAGCCGCTAGTCCGCTGCCGGCTCGGTACCGTCCCGGCCGACGAAATCCCTTGGCTTCAAACCCGATTGCATGAGCTGGGCCCGACGTTCCTGAACGTCGGACGCGGCGCCGACCATGTTGGTGAGGATGTGGCTGACCTGTAGATGCACCCGCATGCCCATCAGTTCGTAGGCGCGTTTGACGCTGTTCTTGACCGCCATCGATGTCGTCAGTGGGACCTGCGCGATCTTGCGCGCCATCTCCTCGACGGTGTCTTCGAGTTCGTCGCGGGGCACCACCTTGTTCAGCAGCCCCCACTCCAGCGCCTCGGCCGCCGACAGGGTCGGCGCCAGCAGCAGCCAGTCCATCGTGCGATGCCAATTCATCAGCAGCCACGGCTCGATCATGGTGTGCCCACCGGGTTCGCCCAGACTCTGCGCGAGCGGCATCTGAAAGTAGGCGTCCTGCGACGCCACACAAAAATCGGTCAGCAGGCCGAGATAGATCCCACCGCCCATGCAGTAGCCGTGAATCTGCGAGATCGTCGGTTTTGGAAATTCCCACAGATACAACGTCGGCCACAGAAACAGGTCGGCGGTGCCTTTGTAAAGGTCTTCGAACGTGTCGCCGAAGTCGGGATAGGGGTTTTCGTCTGGGGCCCAGCGGGCCACGTGCCCACCGCAGAATCCGTTGCCGTTGGCCTTGAGGATCACGACTTTGATTTCGCGGTCGCGGTCGGCTTCATGCAAGCAGGCGTCGACCTCTTGCACCAGCGTCGCGTCCTTGGTGTTCGCCTTATCAGGCCGGTTCAGGATGATCCGCGCAATCGGCGGTTCACGTTCGTAGATAACCGCTTCCAGGGTCCGCCGCTCCATGTGGGCGACCCTACTGGAACTCGTTGCGATTAAATCCGTTAACGAAAATGGTTTACTGCATAGGAACGCCTGTCACAAGCGGTGTCCGGCCGGTGCCCTAAGCATGCCGACGCCGAAGGTATTGGCTATTTCGCCGATGTTTTGCCCTGTACATCACCGCATGCTGGCTACCATGAGCGAAACTAGCTGGAGCGACGTAGACATGGGCGAGCTTCCAACCGGGACCGTGACGTTGCTGCTGGCTGACGTCGAGGGTTCGACTCGGCTGTGGGACAACCAGCCCGTTGCGATGGAGGCGGCGGTCGCGCGCCTCGACCAGGCACTGGCGGACACAGTTGCCGCCCACCACGGCGTGCGGCCCGTCGAGCAGGGCGAGGGCGACAGCTTCGTGATCGCGTTCGCCCGCGCCGTCGATGCCGTCGCCTGCGCCCTGGACTTGCAACGAGCTGCGCTAGCCCCAATCAAGTTGCGCATTGGTCTGCACACCGGCGACGTGCAATTACGCGACGAAGGCAACTACATCGGTCCGACGATCAACCGCACCGCGCGACTGCGCGATCTGGCCCATGGCGGCCAGACGGTGCTGTCCGGTACAACCGAGCCGCTTGTCATCGACCAACTCCCGCCCGACGTCACGCTGACGGACCTGGGCTGCCAGCCACTGCGCGATCTGCCCCGCCCCGAACGCGTGACGCAGCTGTGCCATCCCGACCTGCACAACGACTTCCCGCCGTTGCGCGCCGTCAAAAGCCAAGCCCTCGAACGGCTTCCGGCACAGCTGACGAGTTTCATCGGCCGCCAGAGCGAGATGAGCGGCATTCGCGAGGCGCTCTCCGACAACCGGCTAATCACACTGACCGGTGCTGGCGGCGCCGGCAAGACGCGACTTGCCGTCCAGATTGCTGCCAGCATTGCCACTGAGTTCGCCGACGGAGTTTGGTACGTCGACCTGGCCCCGATCACGGATCCGGAGACCGTGCCGCTGACGGTGGCACGCGCGATGAGCTTGCCCGACCAACCCGGGCACCCGACGATAGACGTGCTGCTGCGATTCCTTCGCTCTCACCAGGTGCTGGTCCTGCTCGACAACTGCGAGCATGTCCTCGACGCCAGCGCCGAGATGATCAGCGTCCTGCTGGGTGCCTGCCCTGCGTTGACGCTATTGGCAACAAGTCGCGAGCCGATCGGCATCGCGGGGGAGGTGAGCTGGCGGGTACCTTCTCTGTCGCTGGCCGACGAAGCGATCGAGCTGTTCGAAGACCGCGCCCGCCGGACCAAGCCCGAGTTCCGGATCACCTCCGACAACGCCGAGACGGTGATCGAGATCTGCCGACGGCTCGACGGACTGCCGCTGGCCATCGAGCTCGCCGCGGCCCGCGTTCGGGCCTTGTCGCCGACCGAAATCCTGGACAGTCTGCACGACCGATTCCGATTGTTGACCGGAGGGGCCCGCACCGCAGTACGCCGACAGCAAACGTTGCGGGCATCGGTGGACTGGTCGCACGCATTGTTGTCAGCGCCCGAACAGGAGTTGTTCCGGAGGATGGCAGCGTTCTTCGGTGGGTGCGATGCCGACGCCGCCCAGTCCGTTGCGGGTGGCGGGGAGGTAGAGCGTTACCAGATACTCGACCGGCTCACGCTACTGGTCGACAAGTCGCTCGTGGTCACCGAGGGCAGCCGGCTCGGAACCCGTTATCGGCTATTGGAAACGGTCCGTCAGTACGCACAGGAAAAACTTGGCGAATCCGGCGAGGGTGACGACGTACGGACCCGTCACCGGGACTACTACACCGCGGTAGCCGCCCTGGTGGACAATCCGGCCGACACCGGTCACGAGAAGCGCGTCGACTGGGCGGAGTCCGAAATCGACAACTTGCGAGCCGCTTTCGCTTGGAGTCGGGAAAGCTCGGACACCGAGCTTGCGCTGACACTGGCGTCGGCGCTGCAACCGCTATGGCTGACACGCGGACGCATCCAGGAAGGCTTGAACTGGCTCGGCACTGCACTGGCCGAGGCCAGGCAAGCGAGCGGCGACGCATCGGTGGCGTACGTGCGTGCGTCCGCCGACGAAGCCCTGTTGTGCTCCTTTCTCGCCACGGCTGACGTCATCGAGAGCGCCGAGCGAACTCTGGCTATGGCGCGCACGCTTGGAGATCCCTCACTGGTCATCCGGGCGCTGACCGCATGCGGCACCATTACCGCCTACGATCGGGACCTGGCCGCGCCCTACCTCGACGAGGCAGTCGAGCTCGCGCGAAACCTCGGCGATCTATCATCACTGGGCCAGGTCCGGGCGATGGAGTCGATATCGGGTCTCCTCGGCGGGGAACCCGTCGCTGTTGTCACGGCTGCCGCCGAGGAGGCACTTCGAATCGCCGAGGGCATCGGCGATGGATTCGCCGCGCGTCAGTGCCGCTTCGTCCTGGGTTTCGTGAGAATTTTCAGTGGTGACCTAGCCGAGGCGGCGATTCGGTTAGGTGAAGTGGCTCAGGACTGCGCGGCCGCCCACGATGCGATGTTTGCGATGTACGCATCTGTAGTGCAGGCGTACGCACTGGCGTATATGGGTGATGCGGCTGCCGCCCGAGTGGCGGCCGAAGCGGCGATGCGCAGCGCCTCCAAGCTTTTCGAGTTCTACGAGGGAGCTGTCTACACGGCACTCGGTATGGCCCACCTGGCTGACGGCGACGGCTCGGCGGCGTGGAAAGAATTCGAAGCGGCGCGCAATCGCACGGGTCTGGATCCGCAAGTTGCCTCGACCTTCGGCTGGGCGGCGCTCAGTCCGCTGGCTTGTGGTGATCTCGCGGCGGCTCGTCGCTGGGCCGACGACGTCGTGTCGGTCCCGAAGGGCTACGGTCTGGTCCTCGCGTTGGCGGCGCGCGCAATTGTCGAGATCGCTCAGGATCAATTCGACTCCGCGGAAGACGATGCCTACAACGCGCTCGAGTTGGGCGCTCGCCTCGGCTTCGACCTCGCCATTCCGTTTTGTCTCGATTGCCTTGCCGTCACGTCGAGTAACGCCGGGCATCACGTATCGGCGGCACGACTGTCAGGCGCCGCGGACGCAGCCCGTCGACGTATGGGCTTGGTGCGTTTCAAGGTTCTTGACGCCGACAATCAAGTCAGGATCACCGCTATTCGAGAAGCTTTGGGACAGAACGAATTCGACGCTGCTTGGACCGAAGGTGCCGCCCTCTCGATCGGAGAGGCGATCGCCTACGCACAACGCGGTCGCGGCGAACGCAAACGCGCCGGCAGCGGTTGGGCCTCGCTCACGCGCGCCGAGTTGGACGTCGCGAAACTTGTCAGTGAAGGGCTGGGCAATAAGGAGGCTGCAGCACGACTATTCGTCTCACCGCGGACCGTGCAGGCTCACCTCACCCACATCTACAACAAACTCGGGATGACCTCGCGGGTGCAGCTAGCCCAGGAGGCGACGCGGCATGCTTGAACTCTGGCCATGACCGAGTCGCGGCTCGAGTATGTTTCGCCGCGAATCAGGCCGAGACCGGCTTGGCGACCTTCATGAGTTCCATCAGGTTGCCGCCCATGATCTTGGCGACGTCCTCCTCGTCGAAGTCGGCGAGCTCGTCGACGAAGCTGATCGGGTCTTTCAGGCCCTCGGGATGCGGCCAGTCGGATCCGAACAGCACCCGGTCGGTGCCCATCATGTTGACGATCTCGGTGAACCGGTCCTCCCAGAACGGGGTGATGTAGACGCAGCGCTTGAACGCCTCCACCGGGTCTTCGAGGAAGGCCTGCGGCATCTTCTTGTACACGCCCTTGAGCCCTTTGAACAGATCGGGCACCCAGTCGGCGCCATTCTCGATCGACAAAATCCGCAAGTCCGGGTTCCGCGACAGAGCACCGTGGCAGACCAGCGCGCCCATAGCGTCGAGAATCGGGCGGTGGCCCATCGCGAAGCTACGGAAGGCGGTCGGCTTGAACGGCAGGAACTCGTCGCCGGGCTCCCAGACGTTCGCGAACTCGGAGTAGCCACTGTCCGAGGCGTGCATCGACACCGGGATGCCGGCCTTGACGCAGGCCTGCCAGAACGGGTCGAACTCCTCGAGCCCGAACGAGCGGCTGCCCTTGAAACCGGGCACCGGTGCCGGGCGGACCAGCACGGTGCGGGCACCGCGCTCCAGACACCATTCGAGCTCTTCGAGCGCGCGCTCGACGATCGGCAGGGTAATCACCGGGGTGGCGAAGATGCGGTCTTTGTGGTTGAACGACCACTGCTCGTACATCCACTGGTTGAGCGCGTGGATGACGTCGTGAGTCATCTCCGGGTCGTCCTTCATGCGCTCTTCGACCAGGCTGGCCAGGGTCGGGAACATCAGGGCGTAGTCGATGCCGAGTTCGTCCATCACCTCCAGCCGCGCCGCCGGCTCACGGAACGCGGGGATGGCTTTCATCGGCTCGCCCAGGATCTCGCGGTAGCTCTTGCCCTGCGCGCCGTTGCGGAAGTAGTCCT
>JAVHWH010000342.1:0-7431 GCA_032159915.1 Mycobacterium sp. | reverse complement strand
CGGAATCACCTCTGCCGCAAGGCGTTCCATTTGCTCGCGGTCCTCGGCGACATCGCCGCCGACCGGGTTGAGCAAGATGGTCTCGGCGCCGGCGTCGATCACATCCCGCAGCCCGGCAACGACGTCGCCAACCGTGCCCGACACCGGCACGTCGTCGATGCCGGGCATCCCGCCGTAGATCCGATGCAGCCCCGCCAGGGCGCGTTCGCGTGCCCGCGCCGGATCGTCGTCGATCATCAAGTAGACCCGCTTTCCGATCCGGAAGTCGGCGGCGTCTTTGTTCTGCCGGGCAAGCTCGTGCCGCACGATGTGCACGGCCTCGGCGAAAGTCGCGGTGGTCGACGATCCCGCGCCCATAAAGGCATCGCCATGCCGGACGGCGCGGGCCAGCGCTTTCGGGGCCTGACCGCCGAACCAGATCGGCGGATGCGGCCGCTGCACGGGTTTGGGTTGAATCGGCAGATTGTCGACGTGGCGGAAACGGCCGTGGAACGTGACCCGCGGCTGGTCGGACCACGCCGCCTTCATCAGTTCCAGGCCTTCGGTGAAGCTGCTGATGAATGTCGCGTGGTCCACGCCGAACGCGGCGAACTGGCGCCTGCCGCCGCCGGGTGCCACCCCGACATCGAGCCTGCCGTGGCTGAGCCGATCGACCGCGGTGATCGACGACGCCAGCTGCAGCGGGTCGTGCAACGACGAGACGAGCACGGCCACGCCGAGGCGCAGTCGCTCGGTGCAGGCGCCCGCGTAAGCCAGCAGTTCCAGCGGCCCGATCAGCGGTGCCGGCCCGATTATTTGCTCGAGCACCCAGCCGGCTTCGAAGCCGAGTTCCTCGGCGCGAGCCAGGTAGTCTCGCACGCCGGCCGCGTCGAATCTGCCTGTATCGAGTTGGTGAATCGATATCGAGAACCGCACCCTGTCACCGTACGGTCGGGCGGCATCGCCGACCATCGGTAGGCTCGTCACCATGTTCTCTTTCCTGCCTGATCCGCCGGGTATCGACGACGTGCGCGCGTTGGCTCGCCGGGTGGATACCGCCCGCCACAAGGGTGTTCCCAACGGTTGTGTGCTCGAGCTCGATCTGCGGGCGGCGCCGCCGGAAACCAGCGGTTTGGATCCCTTGGCGATCATCACCGGCGGCGGTCGTCCGCTGGTGCTGCGGGAGGCGGTCTCGGCGTTGCACCGGGCCGCTGAGGATCCCCGTGTCGCCGGCCTGATTGCACGGGTCGAGCTTCCGGCGGCCGCGGCGGGGCCGGTCCAAGAACTGCGGGAGGCCATCGCTGCGTTTACCGCGGTGAAGCCTTCGCTGGCCTGGGCTGAGACCTATCCTGGCACCCTGTCGTACTACCTGGCCACGGCGTTCGGTGAGGTGTGGATGCAGCCGTCCGGCACCGTGGGGCTGATCGGATTCGCGACCAACGCCCTTTTCTTACGCGACGCGTTGGACAAGGCCGGAATCAAAGCGCAATTCGTTGCACGGGGCGAATACAAGTCGGCGGCAAACCTTTTCACGCAGGACCGCTACACCGACGCCCACCGGGAGGCCGACACCCGGCTGCTGGAGAGTCTGCGCGGCCAGGTGTGGCAGGCGATCGCCGAGGCGCGCGGGATCAGTCAGGACACCCTCGACGGTCTGGCTGACCGCGCGCCGCTGCTGCGCGACGTGGCCGTCGACTCGGGGCTGATCGACCGCGTCGGATTTCGCGACGAGGCGTATGCCCGTATCGCGGAACTGGCGGGCGCCGAAGGTGTTTCGTCGGCTGCAGGTGATGCCGACGATGACGACGCCCCGCCGCGGCTGTATGTCAGTCGTTACGCGCGAGCCACCGGCCCCAGCGGACCGTCGATGCCCGGGCGTGGACCCAAGTCGACGATCGCCGTGGTGACTGTCGCCGGGCCGATCGTCAGTGGCCGCGGCGGTTCGCGGTTGCCGTTCGGCTCGTCCAACGCCGGTGGCGACACCATTGCGGCGGCGCTGCGTGAAGCGGCGCATGATGATTCAGTATCGGCCATCGTCTTGCGGGTGGACTCGCCGGGCGGCTCGGTCACAGCGTCGGAAACCATTTGGCGGGAAGTCAGCAAGGCCCGCGAGCGGGGCAAGCCAGTGGTGGCGTCGATGGGTGCGGTCGCCGCCTCCGGCGGTTACTACGTCTCGATGTGCGCCGACGCGATCGTGGCCAACCCAGCTACGATCACCGGGTCGATCGGCGTGGTGACCGGCAAGCTGGTCGCCCGCGATCTCAAAGACCGGCTGGGCGTGGGCTCAGATGCGGTGCGTACCAATGCCAATGCCGACGCCTGGTCGATCAACGCGCCGTTCACACCCGAGCAGCAGGCGCAGGTCGAGGCCGAGGCCGACCTGTTCTACACCGACTTCGTCGAGCGTGTAGCGCGGGGCCGCAACCTGAGCGTCGACGCCGTCGATGCGGTTGCCCGGGGCCGGGTCTGGACCGGGGCGGATGCGCTCGAGCACGGTCTGGTCGACGAGCTCGGTGGTCTGCGCACCGCGGTGCGTAAAGCCAAAGTGCTGGCCGGACTGGATGAAGACGCCAAGGTCCGCTTGGTCGGCTACCCGGGCTCGTCGGTATGGGATTTGCTGCGGCCACGGCCTTCGTCGCAGCCCGCGGCGGCGTCGATTCCGGATGCACTGGGCGGGTTGATCACTCAGTCGGTGATGGGCATCATCGAACAGGCAGAGCGGTCGCTGACCGGCGCCAATGTGCTGTGGGTGGGGGAGTCCCGCTTCTAGCCTGCCAGCGTTCCGCTGACGTAGATGATCTCGCCCAGCGGATCGTCGTTCTCCTGTGCGGGAAGAGGACGCCCATTGCTGAGAAACAGATCCGTCCGGGTCGTGTCGGTGACATCCCACGACTTGCCGCGCAGGTAGTCGACGACGTGATTGCGCTGGCCGGTGTAAACCAGCGAGGGCATGTCGATGTCGACGCCTTGCTCGCGCATCGAGGCGGACATCTCGCGGGCGCGATCGGCGTCGAAATCGATGATGCCCGGCACGTATTCGGTTGCGACCGTGCTCCCCGGGACACTCAATGCGGTGATGTTGTCGAACAGCCGATCCTGAGCCTCCGGCGGCAGGTAGATCAGCAGGCCCTCGGCCAGCCACGCCGTCGGCGCGCCCGTGTCGAGTCCGGCAGCTTGTAGTGCCGCCGGCCAGTCGCCCCGCAAGTCGATGGCGACGGTGCGACGGGTCGCGGTCGGCTCGGCACCGAGGTCGGCCAGCGTGCGGGTTTTGAACTCGATGACCTGCGGCTGGTCGATCTCGTACACCACTGTGTCAGCGGGCCAGCCCAACCGGTAGGCGCGAGCATCCAAGCCGGAAGCCAAAATCACCACCTGACGGACGCCCGAAGCCACCGCGGCCAGCAGGTAGTCATCGAAATACTTGGTGCGCAAGCCCATCCCATCGCTGATCGCCTGCATCCGCTCCGGCGATGAGTTCGGGAGTAGGGCGAGGTCGAGATCGCCGTCGATCATCTTGACAAAGAAATCCAGCCCGACAGCGCGGACCAGTGGCTCGGCGAACGGATCGTTGATCAGTGCGCGGGCATCCCTGGTCGCCATCGCCCGGCCCGCGGCGACCATGGTCGCGGTGGCGCCGACGCTGGAGGCCAGATCCCAGCTGTCGTCGTCGGATCGTGTCACGTGTGCCTATTTCAGCGTCGCGGCGACGTAGCTGATCTCGCCGAACACGGCCATCGTCGCTTCCTCGGGAAATTCGAAGCCGTTGCGGGCGTAGAGCTCTCTGGCCGGATGTGCGTCCACCTGCCAACCATGCTCGGTGAGGTAGTCGACAACAACGCTGCGCTCACCGGGGTAGAAGAGGTCGGCTGCGTTGAGGTCGAAACCAAAGCTGCGCCAACGGTCGCTGATCTGTTGCAGGCGTTCGTCGGTGAAGGCGTTCGGATCGGGTACGTGCTCGGTGGCGAGCCGGCTGCCCGGCGCGCTGAGCGCGGTGATGTTGTCGAACAGTCGATCCTGAGCATCGCCCGGCAGGTAGGGCAGCAGCCCTTCGGCGCTCCACGCGGTCGGTTGGCTGACGTCGAAGCCTCGGGCACGCAACGCGGCCGGCCAGTCTTCGCGCAAATCGATGGCGACGGTCCGTAACTCGGCGGTCGGTGCCGCGCCGAGATCAGCCAAGGTGCGGGTTTTGAATTCGATCACCGCAGGCTGGTCGATTTCGTAGACGACGACCCCGTCGCCCCAGGGCAGCCGGTAGCCGCGGGTGTCGAGGCCCGAGGCCAGGATCACCGACTGCCGAATGCCCGATGCTGCGGCAGCTGTGAAGAAGTCGTCGAAAAACCTTGTGCGCACGGCCATCTGCTCGGTGCGTGTCTTGCGGTTCAGCAGCGGGTCGGTCTCGAGGCTGACGTCTCCGTCGAGCACGCGGACAAACGGCGCGAGTCCCACGGCGCGAACCAGCGGCTCGGCGTAGGGATCGTCGAGCAGCGGCTCGGGCCCACGCGAGGCCATCGCGCGTGAGGTCGCCACCATGGTCGCGGTGGCCCCCACGCTGGAGGCCAGATCCCAGCTGTCGTCGTCGGTACGTGGCATCAACGGCTCCTATTTCTTGTCGGTCAGCGTGCCGCTGACATACAGGCGGTCGGCGAACGGCAAGTC
Source organism: Mycobacterium sp. (assembly GCA_032159915.1). Classification (GTDB taxonomy): domain Bacteria; phylum Actinomycetota; class Actinomycetes; order Mycobacteriales; family Mycobacteriaceae; genus Mycobacterium. The sequence goes on along the minus strand of JAVHWH010000342.1, from coordinate 2,796 downwards.
ATCCTCGACGATGGGAGCAAGACCGTTGGCGGCGAACAACTCCCGGATCGTGCTGCCGCTCATCTCCCAGCCGTGATCGGACAGGTACGGCGATGCCTCGTTGCGATCGCCGAAGTAGACCAGCTGTGTCATGTCGAGGTCGAGTCCGTGTTTGCTCCAGCGTTGTGACACCGTCCGCATGCGGTCTTTGATCCGCTCCTCGTGGTCCTTGCCGCGGGAAGGGCCGCTCTCGGTGGCGATTCTGCTGCCCGGTGCGCTCAGCTCGGTGATGGTGTCCAGCAAGCGGTCTTGGGCGTCCGGCGGCAGATAGCCGAGCAGGCCTTCGGCGCTCCACGCGCTCGGCTGCCCGGGATCGAAACCCGCCGCCTGCAATGCGGTCGGCCAGTCGTCGCGCAGATCGACGGCGACCGCGCGCCGGTGAGCCGTGGGCTTGGCGCCCAACTGCGCCAGTGTCCGGGACTTGAATTCGATGACCTGGGGCTGATCGATTTCGTAGACGGTGGTGCCGTCGGGCCAGGGCAGCCGGTAGGCCCGGGCATCCAGCCCGGACGCCAGGATCACCGCCTGCCTGATACCCGACCTGGTCGCCTCGATGAAGAACTCGTCGAAGAATTTCGTGCGGACCGCCATGTTGTCGGTCATCCGCTGGACGCCCGCCGGAGCGCCGTCGCTGTCGTCCTCGAGGTCGGCCGGGGACAGCTCGCCGGTGGCCAGCTTGGTGAACAGCTCGAGTCCGACCGCACGAACCAGCGGCTCGGCATAGGGGTCGTCGATCAGGGGGCTATCGACCTTGCTGGCCATCGCTCGGGCCGATGCGACCATCGTGGCGGTCGCGCCCACGCTCGATGCGAGGTCCCAGGTGTCGTCGTCAGTGCGTGCCATAGCCACCCCTTCACATCACAACCAGGTTATTACTTAGCCAATATAACGAGCGTACCAGGGTCAAATCGGGCGGGTCGCGCCATAGAAAGTGACCCGTCCGAGCACAGGGTGCCGTCGCGTGCTCAGCTCGGTGCAATCGAGACCGGCCGCACGCAGCAAAGCCGGGATCGAGTCGCCGAAGTGCGCGGCGGCGTGACGGCGGCGCGCAAAGAACCGCACGATCCGGCCATCGTGTTCGGTCGCGTCGGCGTCGATGTCGACCAGGTGCAATCTGCCCCCGGGTCGCAGTACCCGGAAGACCTCGGCCGCGGCGGCGGCTTTCGCCTCGCTGTCGAGATGGTGAAGCATCATCGACGACAACACCCGGTCGAAATCGCCGTCGCGGTACGGCAGGTTCTGGGCGTAGCCACGATCGAAGCGGATTCCAGACGGGCCGCGCAGCTTTCGCTGCGCCCGGGCCAGTGCGAGCGGGTCGGGATCAACGCCGACCACGTCCGCTCCGGGGCGAGAGCGCTTGGCGCGAATGGTCAGATTGCCGGTCCCGCTGCCGATTTCCAGGACGCGGTGGCCATCGGCGAGTTCCGCCTGCGCGACCAACGTGGTGTGGATCTTGGTGACGCCCAGCGCCCGGGACAACAGATCGTAGGCGGGCAGCAGAGCGTCATGCCGGGCCGCAGGCAAGTAGTCGTGCCGGCTGCTGCGATGCAACCGTGAATGTGGATGATCATTTGTCATGGCACCGATCATCTGTGCATGCAGGCAACTATGTTTGAGTGATCTTCGGGCAAAGTAGGACTATCTTTGGCCTGATGCCAGATCAGACCTCCGCCCCCACCCGCCTGATCCGGCACCGCGGCGGAGTGCCGGTCTACCAGTACAAGACCGATCCGCACACGCCCCCGCTTTCGGTGATACGGCGTCCCGAGCAGGTATCCAACCAGGGCCGTCACATTCACCATTTCCCGGCGTTGTGGTACCGGCCCGCGGCGGGCGTGGTGTACGTGGTGGCTGCCGGGCAGGTCCTCGACCCGGAAGCGCTCGGCGACCTCGACGGCGGAGTCGGTGTGCTCTTCGACCCGGCCGCGCTCGGCGAGGATGGGCGTTCGCCGTGGCCGACGTGGCGGACACATCCGCTGCTGTTCCCGTTTCTGCACGGGCAGTCCGGCGGATTGCTACGGCTGGAGTTGCCGAAACCCAAACAGCTGGCCTGGAATTGCGCGATCGAGGCGATCGAGACGGAACTGGCCGAGCGTCATGACGGCTATCAGCAGGCTGCGCTTGCGCACCTCACGCTGCTGTTGATCGACCTCGCCCGACTGGCCGGAGACGTCGTCGGTGACCTACGGCGCGGCGGTGAACCGATGCTGGCCGACGTCTTCGCGGTCATCGACCGCCGGTACAGCGACCGGCTGTCGCTGCGCGACGTGGCACACGAGGTGGGAATGACGCCCGGGCACCTGACCACCGTGGTGCGTCGCCGTACCGGCCGTACCGTACAGGAATGGATCATCGAACGGAGGATGGCCGAAGCCCGGAAGATATTACTGGACAACGACATTCCGATTCAGGAGGCGGCCCGACGGGTTGGCATACCTGACCCGGGGTACTTCAGCCGGTTGTTTCGCCGAACACACGGCATGTCGCCGCGGGACTGGCGTACCTACATCGGGTTGGCGCGAAGGTAGCCGTAGACGCCGGCGAAGTTGCGGTTGATCTCTTCCGGTATCGGGACTGGGCCGCCGAGAGCCCGCGCCCCCCAGGCTATCTGGGCAGTTCGTTCCACCAGCGCGGTCACGTGCAGGACCTTGTCCGGGCGGGGGCCGACGGCCACCAGGCCGTGGTTGGCGATCAGCGCCGCGGCGCGGCCGTCGAGCGCTTTCACCGCGTTGCTGCCCACTTCGGGTGTGCCCGATG
>JAVHWH010000275.1:0-16365 GCA_032159915.1 Mycobacterium sp. | reverse complement strand
CAGCACAGGTGTGGTTGGTTCCCACCGTCGAACTTTCAATGAACTCCACGCTCGGAATCACCCCGCAGGCGGTGAATGTCGCTGACAAGGGGCCGCCGATGCCGCGTCACGGCAAGACCGGCCAACTGATGACGGCGCTGCAGCCATCAGGCACCTGCACACTGTGGCTCTGTGTCAGCGACGGGCCGCCCGCTATGTGGGCGCAAGTGCTGGTGGGCAATACGTTCGCCGGCACTGCCTGAGTGCGCCGCAGTCCTTCGGGCCACCGCGATCAGCGATAGCGCAAGTCGGGGCCAGCTGGCGTCGGCGACCCGGAGTTCACGACCCGGCCTACCGCGACCAGGGGTGGCTCATTCGTCGAAGATCTTGTGCACCACAGCTTTTGCGCGCCGGGTCACCCGGAGGTAGTTGTCTAGGAATGCGCCACCGTCGCCGTTCTTGGCCCAGCCGGCGGCCACCGCGACGGTGTTGAGCAGGCGGCCCGGGCCAGGGAGCTGGTCGGTGGGCTTGCCGCGAACGAGCACCAGGGCGTTGCGGGCCCGAGTCGCGGTCAGCCACGCATCACGCAGCAGGTCCGCGTCCTCGGTAGTGATCAGTCCGGCCTCGGCGGCCGCATCCAGGCTCTGCAGCGTCGTGGTGTTGTGCAGCGACTCGACCTCGCTGGCGAAACGCAGTTGCAGTAGCTGCACGGTCCATTCGATGTCCGCCAGTCCTCCGCGCCCCAGCTTGGTGTGGGTGGTGGGGTCAGCGCCGCGCGGCAGACGCTCGGAGTCGATGCGGGCCTTCATCCGCCGGATCTCCAGGACCGCTTGGGCCGATACCCCGCCCGCGGGGTAACGCGTCTTGTCGGCCATGTGCAGGAACCGTTGGCCCAGCTCCGCGTCGCCGGCGACCGCGTCGGCCCGCAGCAGCGCCTGGATCTCCCACGGCTGTGCCCACTGCTGGTAGTACGCGGCATACGACGCGAGCGTGCGGACCAGCGGACCGCTACGGCCCTCGGGGCGCAGATTGGCGTCGACCTCCAGCGGCGGGTCCGCGCTGGGCGTGCCCAGCAGCGCGCGGATCTGCTCGGCCACCGTCGCGGCCCAGCGCACCGCGTCCGAGTCCTGCACACCGTCGGCCGGCTCGCAGACGAACAGCACGTCGGCGTCCGAGCCGTAGCCCAGCTCGCGACCGCCGAGCCGGCCCATCCCGATGACCGCGATGGTGGCCGGCAGGTGACCGCTTTCGGGCGTGTTGGCCCGGGTCACCGCGTTCAGGGCGGCCTGCAGCACCGCAACCCACACCTCGGTGAGCGCCGCGCACACATCGGTGACGTCGAGCATTCCCAAAAGGTCGGCCGATGCGATGCGGGCCAGCTCACGGCGTCGCAGTGAGCGCGCGATCGCAATTGCACGAACCGGATCGCTCTGCCGGCCGGCCGAGGCCACCAGTGCACCGGCGACCGCCCCGGGCTCGACCTCGAGCAGCTTGGGCCCCGACGGCCCGTCGCTGTAGTTCTGCACCACCTCCGGCGCCCGCATCAGCAGCTCGGGCACGTACGCAGAGGTGCCCAGCACGTGCATCAGCCGCTTGGCCACCGACGGCTTGTCGCGCAGCGTGGACAGATACCACCGCTGCGAGACCATCACCTCGCTGAGCCGGCGGTAGGCCAGCAGCCCGCCGTCTGGGTCAGGAGTGTCCGAGAGCCAGTCCAGCAGCCGGGGCAGCAGAACCGACTGCACCCGGCCGCGCCGGCCGCTCTGGTTGATCAGCGCGGCGAGATGGGTCAGCGCGCTCTGCGGAGCGTCGTAGCCGAGGGCAGCCAACTGCCGTTCCGCGGCCGCTGGCGTCATCCCCTGGGTGAACTCCAGGCCCTCGGGCGCAAGCGATTCCAGCAGCGGCTGGTAGAACAACTTGGCGTGCAACCGCGACACCCTCATGTGGTGGCGCTTCAATTCGTCACGCAGCACTCCGAGGCGGTCTCGGGTCCCGTCGGGTCGCACATGAGCCGCCCGTGCCAGCCAGCGCAGCGCCTCATCGTCCTCGGGTGCCGGCAGCATGTGGGTCCGTTTGAGGCGCTGTAATTGCAGCCGGTGTTCCAGCAGCCGGAGGAACTCGTAGGACGCGGTGAGATTCGCCGTGTCGTCGCGACCGACGTACCCGCCGGCCCCCAGGGCGGCCAGCGCGTCGACCGTCGAAGACACATGCAGCGATTCGTCGGTGCGACCGTGAACGAGCTGCAAGAGCTGCACCGCGAACTCGACATCGCGCAATCCGCCGCTGCCCAGCTTGATCTCGCGATTCCGGACGTCGGCTGGCACAAGCTGCTCGACACGTCGCCGCATCGCCTGGACTTCCGGTACGAAATCCTTACGCTCGCAGGCATTCCAGACCATCGGCATCAGCGTGTCGATGTACTGCTTGCCCAGTTCGGCATCACCGGCGGCCGGCCGGGCTTTCAGCAGCGCCTGAAACTCCCACGTCTTGGCCCATTGCTGGTAGTAGGCGACGTGCGAGTCGAGGGTGCGGACCAGTTCGCCGTGGCGGCCCTCCGGACGCAGTCCGGCGTCAACCTGGAAAAAGGCATCCGAAGCCAGCCGCATCATCTCGCCGGCGATCCGCGCGGACACCGGATCGGCCGGCTCGGCCACGAAAATCACATCGACGTCGCTGACGTAGTTCAATTCGCGCGCACCGCATTTGCCCATCGCGACGATCGCCAGCCGCGGCGCTGGGTCGTCTCCGCAGACGGTCGTCTCGGCGACCGAGAGCGCGGCTCCCAATGCGGCGTCGGCGAGGTCGGCCAGGTGCTCGCCCACCTCCCGGAAGGACAACACCGGCTCGTTCTCGACGGTCGGCGCCAGATCCATCGCCGCCAGCACCAGCAACCGGTTGCGGTACAGCGCGCGCAGCCGCCACACAGGCGTGCCTGCGGCGGTTGGGGGTTGCGCGACACACTCGGCGAATAGGGCCCGCAGTTTTTCGGGCGACGGCAGCGTCACGTTGCCCTGCAACAGATGCCAGGCCTGCGGGTTGGCGACCAGGTGATCGCCCAGCGCCAGCGACGACCCCAGGACAGCGAATAACCGGCCGCGCAGGCGGCGGTCGGCGGCCAGTGCCTGGTTGAGCTCACCCCACTTGTCACCGAGCGCCTCGGCCAGCCGGACCGTCGCGGACAGGGCGGCGTCGGCGTCGGGCGCCCGCGACAGCGACCACAGCACGTCGATGTGTTCTTCGTTGTTCCAGCCCAAGTGCGCCAAGTTGGCGCTCGCCCGGTCGTCGACCAATCCCAGGCGGCCGAGGCTGGGGACCTTCGGCCGTTCCGTTACTGGCTGGTTCACGTCTTTGACGGTAGCGCAGATGCCTTTTGTTCTGGCTGCGTCCTAAGCACTGGCGCGGATCAAAGCGAGATGTAAGTCTTCAGCTCGTAAGGCGTGACCTGGCGGCGATAGTTGGCCCACTCGGTGCGCTTGTTACGCAGGAAGAAATCGAAGACGTGTTCCCCGAGCGCTTCTGCGACCAGCTCGGAGCCTTCCATCGCGCGCAGCGCTTCGTCGAGGCTCGACGGCAATTCCCGGTAGCCCATCGCGCGGCGTTCGGTGGCGGTGAGGTCCCAGACGTTGTCTTCGGCCTGCGGGCCCAGCACGTAACCCTTCTCGACGCCGCGCAGCCCGGCCGCCATCAGCACGGCGAAGGCCAGGTACGGGTTGCAGGCGGAGTCTGGGCTGCGCACCTCGATACGTCGCGACGAGGTCTTGTTCGGGCTGTACATCGGGATGCGCACCAGCGCTGAGCGGTTGGCCGCGCCCCACGACGCCGCAGTGGGCGCTTCGCCGCCGAGCACCAGCCGCTTGTAGGAGTTGACCCATTGGTTGGTGACGGCGCTGATCTCGCTGGCGTGCTCGAGGATCCCGGCGATGAACGACTTGGCGACGTCGGAGAGCTGCAGCGGATCGTCCGGGCTGTGGAAGGCGTTGACCTCACCCTCGAACAGGCTCATGTGGGTGTGCATGGCCGAACCGGGGTACTGGCCAAATGGCTTGGGCATGAACGTCGCCCGCGACGCCTCGTTCAGCGCGACCTCTTTGATCAGGTAGCGGAACGTCATCACGTTGTCTGCCATCGAGAGTGCGTCAGCAAAGCGCAGGTCGATCTCCTGCTGGCCGGGTGCACCTTCGTGGTGGCTGAACTCGACCGAGATGCCCATCGATTCCAGCGCGTCGATCGCGTGCCGGCGGAAGTTGGAGGCGGTGTGCACGGCCTGGTCGAAATAACCGGCGTTGTCAGCCGGAACGGGCACTGATCCGTCTTCGGGACCGGCTTCCAGTAGGAAGAACTCGATTTCGGGGTGCACGTAGCAGGAGAAGCCCAGGTCGTTCGCCTTCCCCAGCTGGCGGCGCAGTACGTGGCGCGGGTCCGCCCAGGACGGCGAGCCGTCGGGCATCTTGATATCGCAGAACATCCGGGCCGAGTGGTGATGGCCGGTGCGCGTGGTCCAGGGCAGCACCTGGAACGTCGACGGGTCCGGGTGTGCGACGGTGTCGGACTCCGAGACCCGGGCGAAGCCTTCGATGGACGACCCGTCGAATCCGATGCCTTCTTCGAAGGCGCCCTCAAGTTCGGCGGGCGCGATCGCGACAGACTTGAGGAAACCGAGCACGTCGGTGAACCACAACCGGACGAATCGGATGTCGCGTTCCTCCAGTGTGCGGAGGACGAATTCCTTTTGTCGATCCATACCTGGAAGAGTATGCACGCACCATTAAATTTGTGTTACCGGCACGGCTTAACACCGTAAGTTTCCGGGCGCGACGCCGTCGACCAAGTACCGGGTCACCGCGCCGTCGACACAGTCGTTTCCGTTGAACGTGACAGTGTGCTGGGTGCCCTCGAACGTGATCAGGTCGGCGCCGAGTTGGCGGGCCAGATTGACGCCGGCTTGATACGGCGTGGCCGGGTCATGCGTCGTGGACACGACGACGACCTTGCCCGGGGCTGTCGGAGCGGCCGGATGCGGTGACGACGTCGCGGCCACCGGCCACAACGCACACAGGTCCCGCGGCGCGTGACCGGTGAATTGCCCGTAAGACGTGAACGGTGCGACCTGACGAATGCGCCGGTCGGCGTCAACCCATGCCGCCGGGTCGGTCGGCTCCGCAACATCGACGCAGCGGACCGCGTTGAATGCGTCCTGTGAGCTGTTGTAGTGACCCTTGGGGTCGCGGCCGTAGTACTCGTCGGCCAACGTCAACAGATCACCGGGATCGGCTCCGCGCCGTAGCCCGAGCAGGCCGCTGGTGAGGTATTTCCACAACTGCGGGGTGTAGAGCGCGTTGATGGTGCCGGTGATCGCGTCGGCGTAGCCCAGGCTGCGCCCTTCCGGGGTCGGCGCTGGCTTGGTCACCAGCGGATCGATCAACTGGTGGTAGCGGGCGACAAACTGATTCGGGTCGGTGCCCAGCGGGCAGTCGGTCGAGCGGGCGCAGTCCGAGGCGTAGTCGTCGAACGCGGTCTGGAACCCGGCCTCCTGGTTGACCAGTTCGTCGATCGGGCCGACGCTGGGGTCGACCGCGCCGTCGAGCACCATCGCCCGGACATGGTCGCCGAACCGCTCGACGTACGCGGTGCCCACTTCGGTGCCGTAGCTGTAACCCAGGTAATTGATCTGGTCGTCGCCCAGCGCCTGACGCACCACATCCATGTCGTGTGCGGCCGATGCGGTCCCGACGTTCTCCAGGAACGCCGAGCCGTTGCGGGCAAGGCAACGCTGAGCGATCTGACGGTAGATCTGCTCGATGTGGGCTACACCCGCCGGGCTGTAGTCGACCATCGGCTCGCGACGGTAGGCATCGAACTCGGCGTCGGTCTGGCAACGCACGCCGGGCGTGGAGTGGCCGACGCCGCGGGGGTCGAACCCGACCAGATCGAAGCGGCGGCTGACTTCTGAGCCCGCGAGTTCGGGTCCCATCCCAGCGACCATGTCGACCGCCGACGCACCGGGCCCGCCCGGATTGATCAGCAGCGCTCCGATCCGCGGACCGGTCGCCGGAATCCGGATCACCGCGAGTTGTACTTGCGCCCCAGTCGGATTCGCGTAGTCGACCGGTACCGCGACGGTGCCGCATTGCGCGCTGGGCACGTCGCCGGGGGTCTTGATGACCTGGCTGCAGCTCCCCCAGTTCAACGTCGTCGAGGTGCCCGGGGCCGGCCCGGTGTCATAACCTGGGGCCGCGTTGGTCGCCGGTGTCCAGGCGACGGCTGCCGACGCGGACAGCGACAAAGACAGCAGCGCAGACAACACCCCCCTCATCTGCCACATGGGGGCTAATCGTTGCATGCGTCGGCCACAGGCCGTGATCCCATTGGTCACACCTTGGTCTCGTTATTTACTGCAAAGATCGGCGACTCGTGCCGGCGCCGGACCTAGCACTTGGCCCCTTTGGACGGCACGGTCCCGCTGAGCAGATAGGCCGTCGCATAGTCGTCGATGCAGCTGTTGCCCTGGAACACCACCGTGTGCTGGGTGCCGTCGAAGGTGAGCAGCCCACCTTTGAGTTGCTTGGCCAAGTCGACGCCGGCTTGATACGGGGTCGCCGGGTCGTGGGTCGTCGACACCACGAGCGTCGGCGTCAGATTCGACGCAGAAATGGAGTGCGGCTTGCTCGTCGGCGGCACCGGCCAGAACGCGCAGGTGCCCAGTGGGGCATCACCGGTGAACTTGCCGTAGTTCATGAACGGCGCGACCTCGCGCGAGCGACGGTCCTCGTCGATGACCTTGGCCCGGTCCTTGACCGGCGGCTGGTCGACACAGTTGACCGCGACGCGGGCGTCGGTGGAATTGCTGTAGTGGCCGCGCTTGTCGCGACGCATGTAGAGGTCGGCCAACTCGAGCATCACGTCGCCGCGCTGGTGCGACAGTTCGGTCAATCCGCTCGTCAAGTGGTGCCAGAAGGTCGGCGAATACAGTGCCATGATGGTGCCGATGATCGCATCGCTGTAACTCAGTCCGCGGGGATCTCTGGTGCGCGCCGGTTTACTGCGTGTCGGGTTTTTCTTGTCGACCAGCGGATAGACCAGATTGTGATACATATCAACGGCTTTGGCCGGATCGGTGCCCAGCGGGCAGGTAGCCGACTTGGCGCAGTCTTTCGCGTAGTCGTTGAATGCGTCCTGAAAACCCTTGGCTTGCCGCAAGTCTGATTCCACCGGATCAGCGTTGGGGTCGATCGCGCCGTCGAGGATCATCGCCCGGATGTTTCGCGGAAAAGCCTCGGCATATGCGGCACCCATCCGGGTGCCGTAGGAATAGCCCAGGAACGTCAGCTTGTTGTCGCCCAACGCTTCCCGAATAGTGTCCAGATCGCGCGCGACGTTGTCGGTTCCGACGTTCGCCAGGAATTTCTTGCCCATCTTGGCGATGCAGCGAGCGACGTACTCCTTGGTCTCGGTCTCGATGTGCGCGACACCGGCCGGGCTGTAGTCGACCTGCGTCTCGGTGCGTAGCCGGTCGTTGTCTGCGTCGGAGTTGCACCAGATCTCCGGCCGCGACGTCGCCACCCCGCGCGGGTCGAAACCGACCAGATCGAACCGTTCCCGAATCTGCTGCGGCAACGATTGCACGAGCCCCACCGCCGCCTCGATACCGGACTCCCCCGGGCCGCCGGGGTTGATGACCAACGAGCCGATCTTGTCCCGGGTCGCGGGGAACCGCACCATGCCGAGCGTCGTGGCGTCGCCGTTGCGATGCCGGTAGTCGACAGGCACGGCGAGCTTGCCGCACTGTACGCCACTGGGCAGCTTCGCCGGTGCGCCGTTGCCCCCGGCCACCCGGCACGGCCCCCACGCCACCGGCTGGCCCACTTTGGGACCGGCCAGCACCGCACGCCCCTTGACGACCTGAGTGCAGCTGGCCACTGTCATCGCGATAACCGCCATGACGGTCCAGAGCAGCATCATGCGCGCGAACTTGCCGCGGCGAGGGGTCCCCATGCCACACATGCTGCCATGCGCCGGCGGAGTGCCCGGGCCACCGGGGCGTCTATCGTGTCGCGAGCAGCAGTTCTTCCATGCCGACCGGGAAGTCGTCGGCCAGTTCCCACACGTCGGGCAACAATTCCGGGCAGGCAATAATCCCGACGTCGAGTTTGCCGGTCAGCGACATCACAGTGATATTCAGTCCCGAGCCGTGGAAGATCGGCCCGAGCGGATACATCGCCCTGACCTCGCTGCCCAGAAAATACAGCGGCACCTGGGGGCCCGGCACGTTGGAGACCACTAGATTGTGCACCGGCATGCTCTTGGTGAGACTGGTTCGGGCGTAGGCGCGCACGGCCATACCGAACACGGCGGGCGCGGCGAACTGCGACCAGTCCTGCAGAAGCGTCGCGCTGATCGCCGAACTGTGCTGTTTGCCAACCGAATTCGCGTCGGCGATGGCCTTGATCCGCTCGACCGGATCGGCGATGTGGGTTTGCAGGCTGGCGAACATGCCGGAAACCTGGTTGCGTCCAGGCCGGTCCGACTTTCCGTGTACCGACACCGGCACCATGGCCACCAGCGACGAGTCCGGGAGTTCGCCGCGGTCGAGCAGGAACTGGCGCAGCACACCGGACACCAGAGCCATCACCACGTCGTTGACCTTCACCCCGAAGTAGTCCTTGACCTTCTTGATGTCCTCGAGGTCCAACTGCGCATACGAAATGTTGCGGTGCGAGGTGAGGCTGGCGTTGAAAGCGGTCCGCGGGGCCGCGAAGGGCGGTGCCATCGTCTGGCCGCTGCGTGCCCGCAGTACCGTCTTGACCACTGTCGAGGCAGTGTCGGTCAGCGCGCTGGCAAGACGCAGCGGCCGGGCCGCGAACTTGACCGCACCCGTCAACGCGATTTCGAAGTCGTTGGCGCTGCCGACGCCGTCGACCGGCTCGGGTGCGGGCGCGTCGGCTTCGGTGCTGCACAACTGCGACATCAGGTTGGCGCCGGTCACGCCGTCCACACAGGCGTGGTGCACCTTGGTCATCACTGCCAGACGGCCGCCCCGGCGCGCGTCGGTGCCCGCCACTCCCTCGATCACCCACATCTCCCACAGCGGACGGGTGCGGTCCAGCGGCAAGGAGGCGATGTGTCCGCAGATCTCGGCCAGTTCAGTGCGCCCGCCCGGTGGCGGCAGGCCGATCCGGTGCAGATGCCGGTTCACGTCGAAGTTGTTGTCGTCCACCCAGACCGGGTGGTCCAGATTGAACGCGCTGTCGGCCAGCTTCTCGCGGAACTGAGGCATTGCCTTGATACGTAAGGCCAACTCGTCGCGGAGCCGGTCGAAGGTGTAACCGCCGGGCATTGTCGACGTGTCGAGCTCCAGAATCGAGCAGACATGCAACGGCTGTGCGGGAGTTTCGAGGTAAAGGAAGCTGGCATCAAGTCCACTGAGGCGCTGCATGGGCCGATGGTATGTCCGCTGCCGAGAGGCGGCACCGGAATTGCCCGATGGACGACGCTGTGAGGAAATCCACTGGGCTTGCTCTGCACAGGGGTCACCCGAAGTGGCACACTGGTTGGGTCAGACGAACCCGGGGACCCGGTTGGGCCTCGAGGAGCGTACCGACCACCACTAGGGACAATGATGTCTGAACAGACCGTTTACGGCGCCGACTCTTCTTCCCATGCCGGGCCGCGGACCAAGACCCGCATTCACCACCTGCAGAAAATGAAGGCCGAAGGCCACAAGTGGGCAATGCTCACGGCCTACGACTACTCCACTGCCCGGATCTTCGACGACGCCGGCATTCCCGTTCTGCTGGTTGGTGATTCAGCAGCCAACGTCGTATACGGCTACGACACCACCGTGCCGGTCTCGGTGGACGAGCTGATCCCTTTGGTCCGTGGCGTGGTGCGCGGCGCCCCGCACGCTCTGGTGGTGGCGGACCTGCCGTTCGGCAGCTACGAGGCCGGCCCCGCTGCCGCGCTCGATGCCGCGATCCGCTTCATGAAGGAAGCCGGCGCGCACGCGGTGAAGCTGGAAGGCGGCGAGCGGGTGGCCCCCCAAATCGCTGCCCTGTCCGCCGCCGGCATCCCGGTGATGGCTCACATCGGCTTCACCCCCCAAAGTGTCAACGCCTTGGGCGGCTTCCGGGTGCAGGGCCGCGGCGACGGCGCCGAGCAGACCATTCACGACGCGATCGCCGTGGCCGAGGCCGGCGCGTTCGCCGTGGTGATGGAGATGGTGCCGGCCGAGTTGGCCACCCAGATCACCGGCAAGCTGACGATTCCCACGGTCGGCATCGGTGCGGGCCGCAACTGTGACGCCCAGGTGCTGGTCTGGCAAGACATGGCCGGTCTCACCAGCGGCAAGACCGCGAAGTTCGTCAAGCGATTCGGTGACGTCGGCGCTGAATTGCACCGCGCAGCAACCCAGTACGCGGACGAGGTGGCGTCGGGGACATTCCCCGATGACGAGCACAGCTTCTGAACCTGAGGTTTAGCCGGCGGCGCGGCGTGGCAGGCTAACCGCAATGTCCGCCGACCGCCCAGCGCGCTATCTCGAAGTCGAGCGAAAGTTCGATGTCGATGCGTCTACCCGGCCGCCGGCATTCGACGACCTCGCCGGAGTAGCTCGCACAGAACACGCCGAGACGCAGGCACTGGATGCGGTGTACTTCGACACGGCCGAGCGGGATCTGGCGTCCAACCGGATCACGTTGCGCCGTCGCACCGGTGGCCTGGACGCAGGCTGGCATCTGAAGTTGCCGGCCGGCTCCGACGCCCGCACCGAGGTGCGCTTACCCCTGGATACCGACGCGCCGGATCAGGTGCCCGCCGAACTGCTCGACGTGGTGCTGGCCGTCGTGCGGGATCGCCCGGTGAGCCCGGTGGCGCGAATCAGTACCACCCGCCAGGTGCAACTACTGCACGACGCCGACGACGCCGTGATCGCCGAGTTCTGCGACGACCAGGTCACCGCGGGTCGGGGCGCCGATGGCAACACGGCCGAGCAGCAGTGGCGGGAGTGGGAACTCGAACTCGTCGGGGATGCCCCGAACGCCGGGCTGATGGACCGGGTCTGCCGCCGTCTGCTGGACGCCGGTGCCAAACCGGCGGGCCACGGCTCCAAGCTGGCGCGAGTGCTCGACACGTCGCCGAAAGGCCTACCGGCCGACCCGCTCCATCGGGCGCTGGCCGAGCAGATCGCCGAGTTGGTGGCGTGGGACCGCGCGGTACGCGCCCGGGCCGACGACGCGGTCCACCAGATGCGGGTGACGGCCCGCAAGATCCGCAGCCTGCTGCAGGCGTCGCCGGATTCCTTCGGACTCGCCGACGATGCACCGGTCATAGCCGAACTGCGCGAGCTGGGCAACGTGCTGGGGGTCGCCCGCGACGCCGAGGTGCTGGCCGATCGCTACCGCAGCGCTCTGGACGACCTGCCGCCGAAATTCGTCCGCGGTCCCATCCGGCAACGTCTGGTCGGCGGCGCCGAGCAGCGTTACCGCAGCGGACTCCGGCATGCATTGGCCGCGATGCGCTCACCGCGTTACTTCCGTCTGCTCGACGCGCTGGACGCCGTGATCGCCGAGCCGCCGCCTGCTGACCGCGAGCCCGGACCGGCAGCGGTCGTCAAGGCCGGCAAGAAGGTCCGCAAGGCCGCCAAAGCCGCGGGGCACGCTCGCGACGGAGCCGATCGCGACAACGCGATCCACCGGATTCGCAAGCGCGCCAAGCGTCTTCGGTACACGGCGGATGCCATCGGCGCGAAAAAGGTGTCGATGCGGGCCAAGGAGCTGCAGTCGCTGCTGGGCGATCATCAGGACAGCGTGGTCAGTCGTGAGCATCTGAGTGAGCAGGCCGAAGCCGCGCACGCCGCAGGCGAGGACACCTTCACCTATGGGTTGCTCTATCAGCGGGAAGCGGACATCGCGGTGGACAGCCGCCGGCAACTCGACTCGAAACTGGCGGCGCTGGACAAAGCGGTGCACAAGCTGTCGCGCTGACCCTGAGGGCGGGCGAGTTGGCCTGTAAGCCGGATTCTGTTCCGCGTTACCAGGTAACGCGGCGGCGACCATCCATCTGGACACACCGTTGCCGGGTGCCTCGAGCGGCCTACCCGCAGGCTCAGGCGAGCAGCCCTCAAACACCTGCGCGACCGCACCGAAGTGCGGTCTTCTTGGCCTTGCTTCGGGTGGGGTTTGCCTAGCCACTCCGGTCACCCGGAATGCTGGTGCGCTCTTACCGCACCGTTTCACCCTTACCACCGCGCGGGTGGCGGTCTGTTTTCTGTGGCACTTTCCCGCGAGTCACCTCGGATTGCCGTTAGCAATCACCCTGCTCTGTGAAGTCCGGACTTTCCTCGACTCGGCGCTACGAGAGCCCGAGCCGCGGCCGCCCAGCCAACTCGTCCGCGCTAATACCGTACTCGTCGCGCAATACGCCGGCCAGCGGCGATCTAGGCGGCATGAAAGTCGGAGATCGCTATCTCCACGGCGGCTTCCATCTCGCTGATCTCCATCCGCGCGGATGAGCCCAGCGACGGAGGGGCCCCTGACCGATAAGTCATTCCCGTCGGGGTGGTGAATTCCGCTGTGTGCCTGCATGTTCCGTCCACCTGCGATGTGACGATCCAGCCGGCGACCTCCTTGACGTAATTGCAGCGTTCGCACAGTCCGAGCCCGTTGACCGCGCTGGTCGGGCCCCCGGCCGCCGATGGACGGGCATGGTCGAGATGACGGATCGGCGCGTCGCAATACGGCGTGCGGCAGCGCTGATCCCGGAACCTGATGAAAGCGGCCAGCCCGCGAGGAAACAACCGGGCTCTGGATTCCATCGCCACTAAAGCGCCGGAGGCCGGACGCGCATAGAGTCGGCGCAGCGTAGCCCGCGACCGCTCGTCTCCGACTGCGCACGAAACCAATTCCCGCGCGACGGCCGCTGGGATGGGACCGTAGCCGTAGATCTCGGCAGGCGCATTGGAGCGGCTCAGCAGCGTCTCATCGGATACCACCAGGTTGACCGCGATCGGCGTCGCTACCGCCGCACTGCGTCCGGTGATTCGCTCGACCAGCGCGTCAGCCATGACCTGGCCCCGTGAGCGTCCGTCAGCACATATGTCGGCCGCGCGTCGCAGCGCCGCGTACACCGACACTCCTTGTGCCACCGGCAACAACGCGGTCAGATACGTCATCGTGTCCGGCGCGGGTCGAATACTTACCGTGCGGTCGGTTGCGGCTTTGGCCGCTTGGTCGACCACCGCGTGTGGATCGAGCCGGTATGCGATTGCTTTTGCCGCGGCAGCCAGCCGGGCATCGCCCATGCCGTCCAGGCCGCCTGAGTCAGAACATAATTCACTATCCAGCGCCCGCCGGTCCTCGACGTCAAGACATGCGCTTTCGCGGACAATCAACGTGGCCCGCCATTCCGTCAGCACCCCTGCCTCGAGAGCAGCCAACGTATGCGGCATCTCGTGCACCAAAGCTTTGGCAAATCCGAGATGCCGGTTACCCCGGGCCGGCGAATCCCGCCGGGCCAGCGCAACCTCGCTGGCGACTCCGCGCCCTCGCCGTACGGCCGGAACGCCTGCTACGGCCTCCGCAGCGCGCCGCGCCGCGTCTAACGCGGCCGCCGCACGAGCCTGGCCCGCCGCTGCGGCGCTCTTGACCCGCTCCAACTGGGCGATGCGGTCGACCAGCGCCGATTCAGAGGCAGCCGGGTCGACCATCACGAGCGATTCGAACATACATTCGATGCTACCCATTGCCTACGACAAGAATGGACCGCACATTTGCGACTTCCCTATCGTCTACAGCAGCAACGAAGGAGACCCGCGCCGATGCCGCCGAACCGATGGTCACAACGCGTCCAGACCGGGGACTGGCCGGCGATCACCGCCACCGTCAACGACTTCGGTGGAGCGTTGCTGCCGCGCCTGCTGACGACAGGCGAAGCCAAACGGATACGCAAGCTTTTCACCGACGACGATCTGTTTCGCTCGACCGTCGACATGGCTCAACGTCGCTATGGCTCCGGCCGGTACCGCTATTTTCATGCGCCGTACCCGGAGCCGATCGAGCAGCTCAGGCAGGCGCTGTATCCGCGCCTGCTGCCGATCGCCCGGGACTGGTGGACCAAGTTGGGCCGCGATGCGCCCTGGCCCGATACGTTGGACGAGTGGCTGGACGTCTGCCATGCCGCCGGCCAGACGAAGTCGACCGCCCTGATGCTCAGGTACGGAGCCGACGACTGGAACGCCCTGCACCGAGATCTCTACGGCGACCTGGTGTTTCCGCTTCAGGTGGTGATCAATTTGAGCGACCCCGCCACCGAGTTCACCGGCGGGGAGTTCATGCTGGTCGAACAACGTGCGCGGGCCCAGTCACGTGGCACCGCAACACAGTTGGCGCAGGGCCATGGCTACCTGTTCACCACCCGCGACCGGCCGGTTCCCTCTGCGCGCGGCTGGTCGGCTGCTGCGGTGCGCCATGGCCTCTCGGTCGTGCGGTCCGGCCAGCGTTACGCGCTCGGGCTGATCTTTCACGACGCCGCCTGAAGCGACTCAGCGCAGGATTCCGGTGATCCCGGTGAATTTGTCGTCGGGACCGATGCGTGCCCACACCGTTTTGCCGGTGGAGGTCGGAGCGTTGCCCCACCGACGGCACAGCGCGGAGACGACGTCGAGTCCGGTAGGGCAACTCCCGCGCGGGCGCTCACGCCGAACCGCCGACGCGGTACTGGAATCGGATACCGCGACGACGACCTCGTCGGAAGCGCCCTCGAGCCGCACATCGAACCCGTCGTCCGCGTAAATCAAAGCGTTCTCGGCGAAGACGCTCACCACCGTGCTGGCTACTGGAATCTTGTCGCGCATCGACCAGTCCGACAGGTGATCACGCACGAATATGAGCGCGGAAGTCGCGCTGGACGGGTGCGGGCCGAATCGTTCGCGCGCGCGATGGCGGTAACGGCATTGTCCGCCGCCGAGGGCGTCGCTCGCGGCGAGCAGAGTGTCGTAGACCGGGACGTAGCGGGCAACTGACCGATCAGCCAAGCGCCTGCGTACCCCCGGGTCACCGGTGACCAGCGCAATCGGGACCTCAGGCCATTGCTGGACGTGCCAACGGACGCTGGTGAAGACGGCCCAGCTGTGGTCGTCGCGCACCTCAAGGTCATTGATGTCGACGATCACCGCAGTGGCCTCGTCGACCGCAACCTTGATCACCGAGTCGCGCACCTGGTGGTAGGTCCGCGCGTTCAGCACCCCGGACAGCCGGACGACGGTGCAGTCAACGCCTTCATATGTCCTGCTGGTCAACATTTACGCCGCTTTCTTGACGCAAGGAAACTTTTGGATGGTGATCTTAAGCGTGGAACTGCTCATTTCGAGCAATTTCCGGCTGCGCAGCCTTCGCGGCTGCGTGATCGGGAGAAGCCGAGTCGCGCCCCAGCGCGATCGTCGCTACCGTCATCGCGCCGACCGCCACCGCCAAGATCGCCGCGCCGGCGCCCCGCACCACCAGATGCTCGCCGAGTATCACCACACCCAACAACACCGCCACGACCGGTTCGCCGACCAGCATGATCGGTACGGACGCCTGCAGGGCGCCGGCATGAAACGCCGACTGCTGCAAGACGGTGACCGTGACCGCCAGTGCCACCAGCAGATACGGCGCCGGCACCTTCAACAACCCATGCCATCCATGTGCAGCGAGGCGGTGGGTGCTGACCTTCGTCAAGACCGCGACCATCCCGAGTAGCACCGCGACGGCGGTGGCCAGCAGCATTGCACGACGCCGGCCAGCCGCCCGGCGCGCGGCCACCACGCAGACAACCACCACCGGCACCGAGGCGCCCAGTGCGACGCTCCAGGCGGGCACCGGCGGGCGATAGTGGCCTTCGCGGGGCTGGCCCACCAGAACAAAGATCGTCAGCGCCGCCGTCAACAACAACGCCCAACACCAATCACGCGCCCGCACATGCTGGTTGGAGAATCGTGCACCCAGCGGCAGCACGAACAGCAGCGACGACACCAGCAGCGGTTGCACCAGCAGCAGCGAGCCGTGCGCCAACGCGAGTGCCTGGAACACATATCCGCCGATCGCACCCACTGTTCCCAACCACCACGACGGCTGGCGTACCCAAGACGTCACGATCGCGTCCGCGTTCGGCAGGTCGTCAGCTGCTTCCTGGATGGCACGCTGCCGGACAACGATGCCTACCGCGGCGAACAAAGCGGCCAGCAACGCTGATCCGATGGCAAGGGCGTGCGAAGCTAACCACTCCACGACTGGCCCACTACCCCGATGCCGTCGATCTCTAACCCAGGTAGCCGGTCTGATTCACCAGCCGGACCGAGGACGCGCCGTCGGGATAGAACTCCGCGATGCTCAACGACGCCAGGTCGAGGTGCAA
>JAVHWH010000195.1:0-7530 GCA_032159915.1 Mycobacterium sp. | reverse complement strand
TTCGGTGACTGCACGCACGACGGGCATCCCGACGGGCATTCACATGCCTCGATCGCCGCGAGAGTGGCGCCCAGCCAGATGTTCGCCCGCCGGTAGCCCTGTTCGGCGAAACCGGCTCCGCCCGGATAGCCGTCGTACACGAAGACGCTTGGCAGGCCGTCGGATTCGGGGCCGACGGCGGTGGACAGCCCGCCGATGTCGCCGCGGTCGCAACTGGCTACCAGCGGCAGCAGGCCGATAGCGGCGTGCTCTGCGGCGTGTAGCGAGCCGGGTATCTGTAGCGCGTCTATGCCGTTGTCATCCAACGCCTCTGGCGTGATGGTGTACATCACCGCCATCGTGTCCAGAGTTCTTGCCGGAAGCGTCAACTCGACGAAGTCGATCACCTCACCGTTCAGTCGGCGGCGCAGGTAGCCCACCATCTGGTTGGTCACGCTGACTGGTACCAGGCCTACATTGACCGGGCCGAACGCACGGCGTTCGCCGGTTCCGGTGACTGTGATATCGGTGAGCTCGCGCGCGAACGTGGCGTATCCGGGGTCTTCGGCATGCACGAAAGCCATGCCGTCGTCGAAGTCCAGGGAGTCGACCACGTAACTCTCACCCTGGTGCAGATACACCGCCCCCGGATGCACCGATGCGGCCGCCTGGCCCGCGCCTGCCGTTCCCAGCAGGCGTCCGGTGTCGCGCTCGACGATCGCGATCTGACCGCCGGTGGGGCCCCGAATATCCACCGCGGGATGAGGATCCACACCCGGAGTCGGGTAATACTTGCCGGCCCGTCGTCGCAACAGGCCGTCGTCGACCAGTGCATTGGCGACGGCCTCGGCGCCCAGCGAACGTACCTCGGCATCATTGATCGGCAATTCTGTTGCAGCGCAGAGCAACTGCGGGCCGAGAATGTATGGGTTGGCCGGGTCGATCACCACCCGCTCGATCGGTTTGTCCAGCAGAGCGGCGGGGTTGTGCACCAGATAGGTGTCAAGCGGGTCGTCACGGGCGACCAATACCACCAGTGCGCCCTGTCCGCGCCGGCCCGATCGGCCGGCTTGCTGCCAGAACGAGGTGACCGTTCCGGGAAACCCGGCCAGCACCACCGCGTCCAGCCCGGCGATGTCGATGCCCAGTTCCAGCGCGTTGGTGGTGGCCAGGCCGCGTAGCCGCCCGTCGAGCAGCGCCTGTTCGAGGGCATTGCGATCCTCGGGCAGATAGCCGGCCCGGTACGACGCCACGGTCTCGGTCAATTGCGGAGCGATGTCCTGCAGTCGCGCGCGGGTGGCCAGCGCGGTCAGTTCGGCGCCGCGGCGCGACCGGACGAAGGTCAGGGTGCGCGCGCCTTCGGCAACCAGGTCGGCCATCAGGCGCGCCGCCTCGCTGCCGGCGGATCGCCGTACCGGGGCACCGTTTTCGCCGGTGAGGTCCGTGCGCAGCGCGGGTTCCCACAGCGCGACTGTCCGGGCGCCCTGCGGTGAGCCGTCTTCGGTGACCTCTTCGACCGGTTGGCCGATGAGTTCGGCCGCGGTCGCACCCGGATCGGACGTCGTCGCGCTGGCGAATATCACGGTGGGCGGCGACGACGGGATCAGCGGGTCGGCGGAATACCGCGCGCACAACCGCAGCAGGCGCCGCAGCACCATTGCCACATTCGAGCCGAAAACCCCGCGGTAGTAATGGCATTCGTCCACCACCACGAACTGGAGATGGCGCAGGAACACGGCCCAGCGGGCATGGTTGCGCAGCAGCGCCAGGTGGACCATGTCGGGGTTGGAGAACACCCAGCGGGAACGCTCGCGAGCCAGACGGCGTATTTCGGTGGGGGTATCGCCGTCGTAGGCCGTCGGCGCGACGTCGGCCAGCCCGGGAATGGCCGCGCACAACGAGTGGGCGGCCCGCAGCTGGTCGTGGCCAAGGGCTTTCGTCGGTGCGATGTACAGCGCGCGGGCTCGTGGGTTCCTCGCCAGCGCAGTGAGGATGGGCAGCTGGTAGGCCAGCGATTTTCCGGACGCCGTGCCCGTGCTGATCACGACGTGGCGGCCCGCGTGCGCCAGATTCGCGGCCTGAACCTGATGTGCCCACGGCGAACTGACGCCTCGGTCGGTGAATGCGCGCAGCACGTCGGGCTCGACCCATGTCGGCCAAGGCTGTTGGCGGCCGGGCCGTGCCGGCAGCTCGGCGACATGACGGAGCGGGTGTTCGTCCGCCTCGGTGCCGGCGACCGCGGCGGCGAGCAACTCGCTGCCGAACGTCACCACGATTAAGTGCCTCCTGATTCCAACTGAGTACTTGGATCTGCGACCCGATAGTCCCGCTGCGACCGGGCGTTTCGACTCCGCGATCGAATTGTTTACCTCGTGGTAGCTCAATTCATCACCTGAGGCTGTCGCTGAGGCGATGAACGTGATTGACTATTCGCGGTCGCAGCTTCTGTGTTCGTGTCAAACTTTCGCAGGATCGACGTTGCGGTCGCGGTTCCTGCGAGGGTGTAGGTCGGGTGAAGTTCCGGCGACTCGGCAAGGTTAAGCGGTCGGAACGGGCCCGGAGCATCGAGGTGATGCTTCGCACCCGAGTAGTAAAGGAAACATCAAGAAATGCCACAGGGAACTGTGAAGTGGTTCAACGCGGAAAAGGGATTCGGCTTCATCGCCCCCGAAGACGGTTCGGCCGACGTGTTCGTCCACTACACGGAGATCCAGGGAAGCGGCTTCCGCACCCTCGAGGAGAACCAGCGAGTCGAGTTCGAGGTCGGACAGAGCCCCAAGGGTCCTCAGGCCACCGGCGTCCGCTCCGTCTGAGTAATCAGCAACGACACCCCCGCGCCGCCCCGGATCACCGGGTTCGGACGGGGGTTTTCGTTGTGACGACATCCGCAAGCCGTGCCGTGCGCTGCGGCCCGGACGCCTACTGTCGTTGACGTGAGCCAGCTGTCGTTCTTCTCGGCTGAGTCGGTGCCGCCTTCGGTCACCGACCTCACCGGGGTGCTCGCGACGGCCGGTCAGATCGTGACGGTCGGTAGCGGGGCCCGGTTGTCGGTGGTCGTCGATCAGGAGTGGCGTGCCCAAGCGCTGGCCGAGATGATCGACGAGGCCGGATTGACGGCGGAGATCACCCAGACCGACGAACGCACACCGCTGGTGCGCACCGCTGTGGATGCCCGGCTGGTGCCGATGGCGGGTGAATGGACCCGCGGCGCGGTGAAAACGCTGCCGCCGCTGTGGTTGCCCGGCCCGCGGGAATTGCGCGCCTGGATACTGGCCGCCGGCTGTCCCGACGCCGACCGCTACCTGTTGGGACTGGACCCGCACGCACCGGACACCCATTCGCCTTTAGCCTCGGCACTCATGCGCGTCGGGATCGCGCCGACCCTGATCGGCACCCGCGGGGCCCGGCCAGCGCTGCGAATCAGCGGGCGGCGCAGGCTGTCGCGCCTGGTGGAGAACGTCGGCGACCCGCCTGAGGTTGCCGAGGCATTGCTATTCTGGCCGCACGTCTAGCGGCAATCAGACGGCCCGCCAACGGGGGGTCGGTTTGCGTCCGCCCATCTCGGGTGCCACATTGTCAGGTGTCTACCGGCCGGAAGGCACCGTAGATTGGCGCTGGCCGATCGCGGAAACTCTGTCTGCGAGGCCTGCAGGGGGGACGAAGTAATGAAAGAGAGCGTAAGTAAAGGTGGCTGATGGCGGCGGAAATGGCGCCACCCGGCGACTCGTCATTGTCGAGTCGCCGACCAAAGCGCGCAAATTAGCCGGCTACCTGGGCGCCAATTACATCGTCGAGTCGTCCCGGGGCCACATTCGCGACCTGCCGCGGGCGGCTGCCGACGTGCCCGCCAAATACAAGTCCCAGCCGTGGGCCCGCCTGGGGGTCAACGTCGACGAAGACTTCGAGCCGCTCTACATCATCAGCCCGGAAAAGAAGAGCACGGTCACCGAACTCAAAGGCCTGCTCAAAGACGTCGACGAACTCTACCTGGCCACAGATGGTGACCGCGAAGGCGAAGCGATCGCCTGGCACCTGCTTGAGACCCTCAAGCCGCGCATTCCGATCAAGCGCATGGTTTTCCACGAGATCACCGAGCAGGCGATTCTGGAAGCCGCTGCCAACCCGCGCGACCTGGACATCGATCTCGTCGACGCGCAGGAGACCCGCCGCATCCTGGACCGGCTGTACGGCTACGAGGTCAGCCCGGTGCTGTGGAAGAAAGTGGCGCCCAAGCTGTCCGCGGGCCGGGTGCAGTCGGTGGCCACCCGCATCATCGTGCAGCGGGAACGCGACCGGATGGCCTTCCGCAGCGCCGCGTACTGGGACGTGGTGGCCGAGTTGGACGCCAGCGTCTCCGATCCCAAGGCGCAGCCTCCGACGTTCACTGCCCGATTGACAACGGTCGACGGTCTGCGGGTCGCGACCGGCCGCGACTTCGACTCCCTGGGTGCGGTACGCAAGCCCGACGAAGTGGTCGTGCTCGACGAGTCCAGCGCCGGATCGCTGGCCGCCGGCCTGCGCGGATCGCAGCTGACCGTCGGGTCGGTCGAGGAGAAGCCCTACACCCGTCGGCCCTATCCACCGTTCATGACGTCGACGTTGCAGCAGGAAGCCGGCCGCAAGCTGCGGTTTTCCGCGGAGCGGACGATGAGCATCGCCCAGCGGCTCTACGAGAACGGCTACATCACCTACATGCGTACCGACTCGACAACGCTGTCGCAGTCGGCGATCAACGCGGCCCGCACCCAGGCCCGCCAGCTCTACGGCGAAGAGTACGTCTACCCGTCGGCGCGCCAGTACACCCGCAAGGTGAAGAACGCCCAGGAAGCCCACGAGGCGATCCGGCCGGCGGGGGAGACCTTCGCCACCCCTGACGGGGTGCGGCGCGAGCTCGACGGTGACGAGTTCCGGCTCTACGAGCTGATCTGGCAGCGCACGGTCGCCTCGCAGATGGCCGACGCCCGCGGCACCACGCTGAGCCTGCGGATCAACGGCGAAATTGACGAGGTCGGCACCCGAAGGGCACTGCAGTTCAGTGCCAGCGGTCGCACTCTGACTTTCCCCGGCTTTCTCAAGGCCTACGTGGAAACCGTCGACGATCAGGCCGGTGGTGAGGCCGACGACGCCGAGAGTCGGTTGCCGCAGCTCACCCAGGGTCAGCGGGTGGATGCCACCGAGCTGACCCCGGACGGCCACTCGACGAATCCGCCGGCCCGCTACACCGAGGCATCGCTGATCAAGGCGCTGGAAGAACTCGGCATCGGACGGCCGTCGACGTACTCGTCGATCATCAAGACCATTCAAGACCGCGGCTACGTCCACAAGAAGGGCAGCGCGTTGGTCCCATCGTGGGTCGCCTTTGCTGTCACTGGTTTGCTGGAGCAGCATTTCGGGCGCCTGGTCGACTACGGGTTCACCGCCGCGATGGAAGACGAACTCGACGCGATCGCGTCGGGCACCGAGCGACGCAGCAACTGGCTGAACAACTTCTACTTCGGCGGCGACCACGGCGTGACCGACTCGATCGCGCGCTCCGGTGGCCTGAAGAAACTCGTCGGCGTCAACCTCGAAGGCATCGACGCCCGCGAAGTCAACTCCATCAAGCTGTTCGACGACGCGCAGGGCCGCGCAGTCAATGTCCGGGTCGGCAAGAACGGTCCCTACCTCGAGCGAATGGTAATCGGCGACGACGGCGAACCGACGCCTCAGCGGGCCAATCTGCACGACTCGCTGACCCCCGACGAGCTGACTCTCGATGTCGCCGAAGAACTGTTCGCGACGCCGCAGGAAGGCCGCTCGCTTGGAATTGACCCCGAGTCCGGGCATGAGATCGTCGCCAAGGACGGCCGCTACGGCCCGTACGTCACCGAGGTGCTGCCCAAGCCGGACGACGACGACGACGGCAGCGCCGGGCAACCGGCCAAGAAGGGCAAAAAGCCCACCGGACCCAAGCCCAGGACCGGATCGCTGCTGCGCAGCATGGATCTGCAGACGGTGACGCTCGAGGACGCGCTCAAGCTGCTGTCGCTACCGCGGCTGGTCGGTGTCGACCCCAACTCGGGCGAGGAGATCACCGCGCAGAACGGCCGCTACGGCCCGTACCTCAAACGCGGCACCGACTCCCGCTCACTGGCCACCGAGGACCAGATCTTCGACATCACCCTCGAAGACGCGTTGAAGCTCTACGCCGAACCCAAGCGGCGCGGAGGGCAAGGTGCTGCGGCGCCGCCGCTGCGTGAACTGGGCAACGACGGCGCCACCGGCAAGCCGATGGTGATCAAGGACGGCCGCTTCGGCCCCTACGTCACCGACGGTGAGACCAACGCCAGCCTGCGTAAGGGCGACGACGTGCTGTCGATCACCGACCAGCGGGCTTCGGAGTTGCTCGCCGATCGGCGTGCCCGCGGCCCGGTAAAGAAAACGGCTAAGAAAACGGCGGCCAAGAAGACGGCAGCGAAGAAAACCGCCAAGAAAACGCCCGCCAAGAAGGCGGCAAAGCGCAGCTAGAATCTCTTTCGGAGGTAGCTGGGCAGCAGCCGAAAAATTAATGGGTGATTCTCAGCCGCTTCTCAGGTACAGTATCCCTACACACGTCGTGAAACCGTCAGGCGTCCGTTAGGGAGAATCATGCGACCCGCTGTCCGATACTGCATCACCGCTGGTGTTGCGCTCGGTGGCGTCAGCGTTCTGATCGCCGCTCCGTCATCGCCGCCGCTGCGCGACGTTCAGGTGCCGGCGATGCAGCTTTCCAACAACACGCGGGAAAACCTCGACGCGAACAGTCCGTCTTTCGCCGACCTTTTGCAGACCATGGGCGGGGTGGAGAACCCGATCGTGGTGCAGAACATCACCGAGTCCGATGCCGGAGTGCTGCAAGGCGGCCAGCCTGCCAGCGTGCCGGGCCTCGGCGACCTGCTGAACCTGGGCAACGATGGGGTCGGCACCCCGGATCCGCAGGGCAAGTCGTTCATCGACATCGGGCCGCTGCTGCCCAGCGATCTCACGTTCGCGCCGCCTGCCGGCCGCTAGCTAACCGCTGGCCTCGTCCCGAAGTTCTTCCGGCGCAGCCAAATTCAGCGGCCGGGCCAATTGGGTAGGCGCGGTGCGTCCGCGCAACGCCACCACCTCGGCCACATCCCAGCACAACGCTTCGGCGTCCAGGGCCCCGCTGACCGCGACCGCCGAGGCCAGCACGTGGCCCTCCTCGAGCTTGGCCAATTCGGTAAGCCGCGCGGCCTCGTTGACCGGGTCACCGATCACGGTGTACTCGAAGCGGGCCAGTGCACCGATGTGTCCGGCGATGGCGCGGCCCGAGGACACTCCGATGCCGAATTCCGCCGACCCGATCACCGGCAGCAATTCGTCGTGCAGTTCACGCGCCGCGGCCAGGGCACCGCCCGAAGCGTCCGGGTGTTCGATCGGCGCTCCGAAGATGGCCAGTGCTGCGTCACCCTGGAATTTGTTGACGAATCCGCCGTGCCGCCCGACGGTGTCCACCACCACCCGGAAGAACTCGTTGAGCAAGCTGACCACCTCGGCCGGTGGCCTGGT
>JAVHWH010000184.1:0-25295 GCA_032159915.1 Mycobacterium sp. | reverse complement strand
GCGGATGGCGGCTTCTTGGCGTTCCTTGTCTTTGTAGGCGGGGCCGAGCAGCAACGGCTGGAATAGCCGGTCGAAGACGAAGCCGCCGTGGTTGCGACTGTCGCCGACTCCGAGCGCGGAAATACAGACGAGACGGCGGACGTCGGTGCGGGTCATCGCCGCGACGAGGGCCCGGGTTGCGACGGTCAGCAGGTCGACCTCACGCATTCCCATACCGGTGCCCAGCGCGCTGACGACGGCATCGCAGCCGTTCAACGCGCGCGCGAGGGTTCCCTCGTCACGGGCATCGCCCTCAATGACCTCGGCTCCTAACAGATTGGCGCTCGCTTTCGAACGAACCAGCGCCACTACGTAGTGGCCGCCGGCCGTGGCGTCGCGGACGATGAGCTGACCGGTTGCGCCGGTTGCGCCCAAAATCAGTATCTTCATGCATTTTGTCCTAGCGCTCGTTGATGACCTGGTCTAATTCCCAGACTAGGTCTAACTTAAAGACCAGGGGGCTGCGCCGTAAGGAGGCAGTTATTTGTAACCAGGTGACAGCAAGGGAACCCGTATGGACTCTGTGAGCTCAGCGGTGAGCGCGATCGAGCGTTTCAGCCGATACCGATCCGACGACGCTGAGTCGGCAGGACCCGTGTATTGCCCGGTGCGCGACGTGCTCGACCGCATCGGCGACAAGTGGAGCATCCTCATGATCATGACCCTCGCGGCGCGACCGCAGCGCTTCAGCGAGCTTCACCGAGCTATTCGGGACATCTCCAAGCGGATGCTGACCCAGACGCTGCGCGATTTGGAGCGTGACGGACTGATCACCCGCCATGTCTTTGCGACCAAGCCGCCGAGCGTTGAATATCGCCTGTCCCCGCTGGGACAATCGCTGCTGGAGCCGATGGCGAGCCTCATCGAATGGGCCGACACCCGCTATTCCGATATCCATGATGCGCGTGCCCGCTTCGACGGCGCACCGGGTGATGCGGCATGCTGAACGCGGTTAGCCGGCTGGCCGCGATGTTGCACGCGCCGCCGATTCGTGCGATCGCCTACTCCTAGCTCAAAGCGGTATCAAGAGCGACATATGCAGTGGCACAGTGGATTAACGCTGGTTTGGGCAGCGCCACGCCATATGCCGCCTGTTGCATGAACACCAGGCCGAGCTCAATGACCGACCACTTTCGCCGTGGGCGTGGCTGCCCAACAGGTTGGTGGCAGCGGCGCCAGGCGCTCCCGTCCTTGAGCGACCGGTTCATCCACCTGAGCTGGGCCACTGTCGACGGCTCGTCATCGAGGACCCGGCGTGCCACTGCTTCTAACCCGCATGCACTCTTGACGAATGGACCACTACCGCCACAACGGCCTGACCTTCGATGTGCGCGATGCGGGGCCCGCCGACGGCCCTGTCGTTGTGCTGCTGCACGGGTTCCCCCAACACAACGACAGCTGGGACGCCGTGATAGCCCGGCTGACCGCGCAGGGCTACCGCTGCCTGGCGCCCAACCAACGCGGTTATTCGCCGGGCGCGCGCCCGCCGCGTCGCCGCGATTACCGGATACCCGAACTGGTCGGTGATCTCGGCGCGCTGATCGATGCCAGCGGTGCGCAGCAGGTGCACCTGGTCGGACACGACTGGGGCGCCGCGGTGGCGTGGGCCGCGGCGGCGGAAATGCCCGAGCGGCTGAAGACCGTATCGCCGGTGTCGGTGCCGCATCCCGCGGCATTTCTGAAATCGTTCCTGAACAGCCGCCAGGGCTTGGCGTCCTACTACATGTATCTGTTTCAGCTGCCGCGCATCCCGGAGTGGACGATGCTGCGTCGCAACGGCAGCTTCCTGTCGAAATCACTGCGGCAGTCAGGACAGGCACCCGCCGTGGCCGAGCGCGATGCACAGGCCATGCTCGAACCCGGAGCCCTGACCGCCGCGATCAACTGGTACCGCGCGCTGCCGTTGTCCAGTCCGGGCTCGATCAACCAGAAGATCTCGGTGCCAACGCTGTACGTGTGGAGCGACCGAGACATCGCCTTGATGCCCAAATCGGCTTACGACACCGGCCGTTACGTGACCGGTGAATACCGGTTCGAAATTATGCCGGGAGTCTCGCACTGGATACCTGACGAGCAGCCCGACAAGCTGGCCGAGCTGCTACTGGAGTGGTTCGCCGCTCACTGACCCAGCCGGGACCGGCCGTCGCTCAGGGCTTCTGCTATCTGCGACCAGGTGTGCTCGACGATCTGCGCTGCCGGCTGCAGGTCGACGATCCGCGAGGACACCTGACCGGTGTTGGCGACGCTGGCATCCATGTCGCCTTCGAAGTAGAGGTCGGTGATCCGGCCGAGCAACTGGATCCCGGGCTCGGCGGCCGCCACCCGGGCCGCAAGACCGGTTCGCAGCACCCGCATTGTCGGGTTGCCGGGCAAATCGAGCATCACGGTGCCGTCATCGCCGGCCGCGATAATCCCGTTCTTGAAGTTGGCGTGCACACCGGCTTCGTGGCTGGCCAGCATCCGGGTGCCCATCTGCACCCCTTCGGCGCCCAGGATGACGGCCGCCGCGGCGGAACGGGCGTCGCAGATCCCGCCTGCCGCGATGATCGGTAGATCGACGCTGTCGGCGACCAGGGGGAGCAAGATCAAGGTGGAGGCGCCCAGGGCGGACTTGAACCCGCCGCCTTCCACTCCCTCGACGACCAAGGCATCGACGCCCGCGTCTACGGCCTTCATCGCGCCTTTCAGGGATCCGATGACGTGGACGACGGTCATACCGGCGTCGTGCAGCCGCGCCGTGAATAAGGCCGGATCACCGGCGGAGGTGAACACGTGGCGAACCCCAGCGGCCACCAGTTCGTCGACGATCGACGGATCGCGCTTCCAGCCCTGGATCATCAGGTTGGCCGCGACCGGGCGGTCGGTGAGTTCACGCACCCGGTGGAGGTCGGCGCGACCTTCGGGGGTGAGCGTCTCGATCATCCCCAGCCCGCCCCCTTCGGAGACAGCGGCGGCCAGCTCAGCCCTCGCGATGTAGGTCATCGGCGCCTGAACGACGGGATATCGGACGCCCAGGAGGGATTGGATGCGGTTGGTCACGCCCTGATTCTCTGCCAGGCCGCGACCGGACGGAGGCGCCGACTGGCCAG
This sequence comes from Mycobacterium sp., assembly GCA_032159915.1. Lineage (GTDB taxonomy): Bacteria > Actinomycetota > Actinomycetes > Mycobacteriales > Mycobacteriaceae > Mycobacterium. The sequence goes on along the minus strand of JAVHWH010000184.1, from coordinate 22,167 downwards.
TTATGACGAGCGTTTTGGCACGATTGGTGCGGTGAGTGGCCACTCGAGGGTGCGTTAGTGTCGTTGGGTTGGCTTAAGCAACAAGCCGATAGAAAAGTTGAGCGATTAATGACTGCAGCTACGGAATCCTCGGTGCTGGAAGCGCGCGTCGGCCATCACTACCAGATGGCCAGCACGTATCTGGTCGGCCGCGAAAAAATCCGTGAATACGCCCGCGCGGTGCAGGACTACCACCCCGCCCATTGGGACGTCGACGCCGCTGTCGAATTGGGCTATCCGGACCTGGTGGCGCCGCTGACCTTCACCTCGACGCCGGGCATGACGTGCAATCGCCGCATGTTCGAACAGGTTGTCGTCGGCTACGACACCTATATGCAGACAGAAGAGCTGTTCGAGCAGCACCGCCCGATAGTGGCCGGCGACGAACTGACGATTGACGTCGAACTCACGTCGGTGCGCAGGATGGCCGGTCGAGACCTGATCACCGTCACCAACACCTTCACCGACGCGGCCGGCGAGCGGGTGCATACCCTGCACACCACCGTCGTCGGTGTCACCGCCGCCGACATCGATCCGGCGATCAAAACGGCGGTGCAGAACGCGATGATGCACGACGTCGACATTTTCGGTATCGGTGAAGACGAGTACCAGAAGACGGTGCGCCCCGAGGGCGACATTCGGATCGCCGACGGGGTTTTTACTCGCACGCCGGGGACGGCGTCGTTCGACGATGTGAACGTCGGCGATGAGCTACCGGTGCACCACGCCCGGCTGACTCGCGGCGACCTGGTGAACTATGCCGGTGTGGCCGGTGACGCCAACCCGATTCACTGGGACGAGGAGATCGCCAAGCTGGCCAACCTGCCCGACGTGATTGCTCACGGAATGCTGACCATGGGCCTGGGTGCCGGGTTCGCTTCGAGGTGGACCGGCGACCCCGGTGCGGTCACGCGCTACGCGGTGCGGTTGTCGGCACCGGCGATCGTGTCCGCCAAAGAGGGTTGCGATATCGAATTCGGCGGCCGGATCAAGTCTTTGGACCCAGAAACCCGCTCGGGTGTTCTCATCGTCACCGCCAAGTCTGCCGGCAAGAAGATCTTCGGCATGGCCACCTTGGGCGTTCGCTTCCGCTGACACATACGGTCATCAGGTTCTTCCTCCAACAAGGGGCTTATTCACGTTCGATGCTGGTTCTCAGTAGTGTTCCGATGGCACGCATCCGCGACAGCACGCCGTCGGCGACGTCTTGACCCGAAGGCTCCCAGTTGGCGATCACGGCGTACGAGAGCCGTCTGGCGTTTCGCCCGATCGTCCCGCTATCTGCCCTGACCCCGGCATCGGCACCAGTCTTGTTGTGAATAGTCATGTTTCGCATCGATCGGGTATGTGCCAGCGGGTCCAGGCCGAGTGCCGAGGCAACCATCGACAGGTCTACTCCGGTGGCCAGCCAGGCATTCACCTGTTCTGAGACTGCCGGCGATAGCAGCTCCTGGCGAGACAACCGACTCATCAGTTCCGACAACTCCGACGCTGACCCAGTGGAAAGGGTCGGCGGGTCATCGGGTCCGCGGCGGTCTCGAACGTAGTCGAGCAACGCCGTGTGAACCAGGCTGAGGGATTCGGCCAGAGTGCGGACTGCCTGCAGCCCAACCCTTTTGAGGACAACGTTGGTCGCCACGTTGTCGCTGACACTGGCGATCAGCACGCAGAGATCGTCGATCGACAGCTTCTCGACATCAAGGTGTTGCCACAGACCGGAATCGGCGACCAGAAGCTCAGGATCGCGGCCGAGCAGGTCGGCACCGTTGAGCTCACCCGCCTCGCGTTGCCGCGCGACCTCCACCAGCAACAGCAACTTGCCGGTGCTTGCGGTGTTCAACGCACGATCGGCGTTGGTGCGGCCCACCTCTCGGCCCGATGCGTCCCGGATCGAGATCGCCCATTCGACGCCGCCGCTCGTGCTAACGACATCGTCGATTGATCGCTGAAGCATCTTCAGTCCTCGAGTTCGTCGACGAGGGCCAGCGAAGCCAGCGCCGCGGCGAGCGCGGTGCACGCCAGAATCGCCGCAGCAACGGCGGTCCAACCGTGCGCGTCAAAGGCCACACCGCCCAACCACCCGATGGCGCTGGAACCGCCGTAGTAGAACAGGTTGTACAGCGACGATGCCTGAGCCTTGCCTACGGGTGCGGCCTGGCCCGTCCACCCGGCCGCGGTGGAGTGCGCGCCGAAGAATCCGGCGGTGGCAACCACCAGACCGGCCAGCACAGCTATCACGTTGGGGCTCAGAGTCATCGCAACACCCACCATCATGATCGACACCGAGGCCAGGAGCACGTGTTTGCGGCCGAAGCGGGCCACCTCGGCACCCGCCCGAGACGACGCCCAGGTGCCCGCCAGATAGGCCAGGAACATCAGGCTCACCACCGATGGGGCCAAATGAAACGGTGCGCGGGTCAGATAGAAACCGAGGAAGTTGTAGAGCGCCACGAATGCGCCCATCAGCAGGAATCCCTGAGCAAACAACACCAACTGCCGTGGTGTGCGCAGGTTTATCGCGAGCCGATGACCAAGGCTCCCTTCAGGATTGACGTCGCGACGCGACACCGGCGTGAATCCACGCGGATCGGGTGCGAGCTTGACAAAGCCCACTGCCGCCATCCCGCAGATCACTGCGACGCTGAAGACGCCGACGCGCCAACCGGCGACCTCCGCAATTGGGCTGGACACAATGCGCCCGATCAGCCCGCCAATCGTCGTTCCCCCGACGAACGTGCCGGCCGCCCTGGCCGCATGCACGGGGTCAACCTCTTCGGTCAAGTAGGCCACCGCGATAGCGGGGACGCCCCCAACCATCAGGCCCTCGATGAAACGGCCGACGAGCAGCGAAGAGAACGTCGGGGCGAAGGGCACCAACATCCCCACCAGCGTGGCCAGGGTCACCGAAATCGAGATCGCTCTCACCCGCCCGATGCGGTCGGCCAGCGCAGACCACGGAATGACACCGATCGCGAGGCCCACCGTTGACGCCGAGATCACCAGCGCGGCGCTGGCCGCTCCGACCTGTAAATCCGCTGAGATCAAGGGCAATACGGCTTGCGGTGAGTACAGCTGCGCGAACGTCGCAATGCCCGCACAGGCTAATGCTGCGAGCAGGCGCCCGTAGTCCGCCGAGCCACGGGTATGCCCAGCCCAGTCGCCATCTAGCGGTTGGTCGCTCGCCACACACTGAACGGTAGGAACCAGCTACTGCTGTGTCTATTCGTGCGGCTCCCGCCGGCACCCCGGCACGGTCGAACAGCGTAATTAATTGCCAGAATCGACTTTCTCGCTAGCGCGGCCCGATGAGGTGCGGTATCTTTCGGGCGGCTGGAAAACACGCCGGTCCGGGTAAGAGTTCCGCCGTTCGGTATGGCCGCAGAACTCCCAGGCGTACACGCCACCACCCGGGATTCACGCCGTTCGTCCAGACGCGCTCGGATCACCATTGAGTACTTCAGCCGATTCTTCTAGCCAGCCGACCAACGGCAGCAGCCGCCGCTACGACACGCCCGAAGCGGTCCGCCCTACCGAACGACGCCGTCGGCCAAGCCCCAGCAGCCCGGAACAATACCTTCGCGGGCTTCCCGCGTCAGTGTTGCTGGGACGATTACCGGTACCGATGCTTGCCACCGGACTCGACGGCATCGTCGTCTACAACAATGCCGCCTTCGCCACCATGCTCGGCCACGGAGCCGACGTCCGGCTGACCGGATATGGCCTTCCGGCGCTGCTGGACGGGCACGCGGCAACGCCGCCATCTGACTGCGTCGCCACACTGCGCGCCGCCAACAACGTCGTCGTCGAATGGCTGCACTCAGACGGCTTTCCGGTCCGCAGCGTGATAACGGAAACGCTGTTCTTCCGCGCCACCGACGAGCTACTACTGTTCGGTGTCACTGACTTAACCGAGCTGATCTGGACGACCCGGCCCGAAACGACTTGGGGCGCATAGCTTTAGCGCACACCGCGGAAGTCTCACAGACCGATGTAGACCGCCTTGGTGTTGAAGTAGGCCTCGATGCCCTTCCTTCCGCGCTCGCCGCCCCAACCCGACTGCTTGTGACCGCTGATCGGCATCGAGGGGTCCGCCGCGAGTGAGGAGTTGACCCAGATCTGGCCTGCCCGAAGCTCATTGACCACACGGTGGGCCCGGCTGAGGTTCTCGGTCCAGATCGAGCCGGCCAGCCCATAGTGGGTGTCATTTGCGGCAGCCAGCACCTCGTCCTCGTCGTCGAATGGGATCACGCAGCCGACCGGTCCAAAGATCTCCTCCTTGATCAGCCGCATGTCGGGTGTGGTGTCTGTGACGATCGTCGCTTCGTAGAAGTACCCTTTGCGGTCCATCGGCTTACCCCCGGTGATCACCTTGGCCCCGCCGGCCACGCCGTCGTTGACGATGCCTTCGACACGAGTGCGCTGTTTGGCACTGATCAGTGGCCCGAGAACCGAATTGGGGTCTTCGCTGCCGCCCATCGGCAGCATTTTCGCGAAGGCGGCCAGGCCTTCGACCACCTGGTCGTAGATGCCGCGCTGAACATAAATCCGGGAAGTACAGGAACAGTTCTGTCCGGAGCCGGCGAGCAGGCCCATCCCGGCACCCATGATCGCCTTGTCGAGGTTGGCGTCGTCGAACATGATCAGCGGTGACTTGCCGCCGAGCTCGAGCGTCAGACGCTTCAGGTTGCCCGCAGCCGCCTTGACGATCAGTCGTCCAACTTCGGTTGATCCGGTGAACGAGATCTTGTCGACGTCTGGATGCGCCGTCAGTGCCGCTCCGGTGGTCTCGCCATAGCCGGTGATTACGTTCAGGACGCCGTCGGGCAGACCGGCCTCGCGAAAGATCTCCTCCAGTTTGAGCGCGGTGAGCGGCGTCTCCTCGGCCGGTTTCAGCACCGCGCTGCACCCCGCAGCGAGGGCGGGCGCAACCTTGAGCATCGCGACGAAGAAAGGCCCGTTCCACGGGATGATGAGGCCGACGACGCCGACCGGCTCGAGCTGGGTGAAGGTGTGGTAGGTCTCCCAGGTGCCGAGCAGTCCGTCGGACACCAGATTCGCGGACTCGCCGTGGATCTTGCCGACCCATCCCGCGTAGTACTTCAACATGTCGACCGACACCGGGATGATGTGCTTGGCGGCGGTCGTGTTCATGCCGTTGTCCTGTGCTTCGAGGGCAGCGAGCTCGTCGGCCCGCTCTTCGATGATGCGTGCGGCACGGAACAACACGTTCGCGCGGTGCGATGCCGGCGCCTTGCGCCACACACCCGATTCGAAGGTTTCGCGTGCCCGGGCCACCGCCGCATCGACGGCCACCTGGTCGGAATCCGGGACTTCGGCGATTTGCTGCTCGTTGGATGGGTTGAAGACCGCGATGGCGTTACTCAATGTCCTTCATCCTTTCGCAGGGCCGTGCAAAAAGATCAACCTACTCTATTAATTTAGAGTAAAGTTTCGCGGCAGGACAGAGATCAGTGATTTCCGGTCAGCGCTGCCAGCCGCGTTGAGTGCCTGGCTCGGTTACCCGTTGCGCCGCAATGGGTTCAACGCCTGGTTGTTGGGCGTGGTCGCCGGCATGGCTCTCGTCGAATCGCGGGTCAGCTATCGGTAGTAGGCGCCTGTCCAGTTGACGTGCCACCCGGCGTAAGGTCGTCTAGTGCGGTCGACACGGTCGGGTATATGGCCAACAGGTCGTCGATTCCCAGAAGTTGCATGGGTTTGACGGTCACGGGTCCCTGCGCGACAACGCGGAACGGGATGGCTAGTTCCTCGCTCCTGCGGTTGGCCTCCATGAGGACACTCAGACCGGCCGTCGCCAGGAAGTTGACCGCCGTCAAATCGACCACCAGTGCCGCTGGTCGCTCCCGCAAGATCGCGCGGATCTGGTCGGTCAGAGCCGGCGCGGCGGCCGTGTCCACAATGCCTTCCGCCGACAGCACCACCGCGTTGCCATCGCGTCGCTCGGCCAGCTTCAGCGGGCACGGATGTTTCATCGGCGAGGACCGATGACAGAGGCAAGACGCTCGCGGCGGAAGCGGGTCGCTGAGTCATGGCGATGCACCATGTGCACTCCTCCCGCGTCATTGCGTCGGAGATCCCGCCTGCGGCGTCCGCCGGCTGGTCAACCGGAGAGGTTCCCGCTCGAAGCTCCGTTCAATCGCACCTCGGTGGGATTCGTCGTGCTGGGGGCCGAGAGGCTGACTTCGTGCGTTTCGGCTACCGCGTTGCGCCGGCGCCGCAGCAAACTGCCGACGGCAACCGCAGCGATGAGACCGCCCGCGGCGACGACAGCAGGCCAGAAGATTGTTTGGAGCAACCAGAACCGGCGTTGGACTTTCGCGACCTGCACTGATGCCCGCCGCACTCGAGCCAAGTTGTCCATGTCCGCCTTCGATTGCTTGCCGGCTGAGGGGCGGCGAACGCACGGCCCATGGGGGATGTACCCGGGGGCGCGTTCGGGAAACCCCACGAATCAGCCCTGAAACGGTCGCCGCGGCACGCTGGCCGCGTCGCGGTGCCGCGATGATGGAGGCGTGAGTCTGCATATGGGTCTGGTGCTGCTGTTGGCTGCCGTCGCTGTCATCGTGGCGGTGAACTGGGTCGCTGAACGAACCGGGTTGCCCAGCGCGGCGTTGCTGGCTCTTGGCGGCATTGCCTATGCGTTCTTGCCCGGACCGAATATCACCCTGCGCCCGGAACCTGCGCTGTACTGCATCCTGCCCCCGTTGCTCTATTACGCGGCGTTGGAGTCGTCGCTTATGGAGATTCGGCGCAACATGCGCGCGGTGATCAGTTTGTCGGTGGCCCTCGTCCTGCTGACTGCGTGTTCGGTCGGTGTTGCCTTCGCCCTACTGGTCGGCGGCGCAACGTTCGCGGTCGGAACAGCGCTCGGTGCGGCGGTGGCGCCCCCCGATCCGGTGGCCGCACTCGCCGTCGCGCGCAAGGTCGGCCTGCCGGCCAACATGATCACGTTGATCGAGGGTGAGGGCCTGCTGAATGATGCGACGGCACTAACCACCCTGTCGGTGGCGATTGCCGCAGCCAGTGGTGGCGGCTTTTCCGCGCCGGCGGCAGCCGGAAAATTTTTACTGGCGGCTGCCGGCGGTGTTGCAGTAGGAGTGGCAATCGCCGTCTTCCGGCGTCTGATCAGCCGCTGGACGCCCGACATTTTGACGGCCAACGCGGTTTCGCTGGCGACCCCATTTGCGGCTTACCTGGCGGCTGAGGAGGTGTCGGCCTCCGGGGTGCTTGCGGTGGTGGTCTGCGGACTGATTGTCGGACACGATCTGCCGCGTGCAGAGTCCGGTGCGAGCCGCTTGCAGACACGGGCCGTCTGGCGCCTGGTCAACTTTCTGCTCGAGGGCTTCGTGTTCTTGCTCATCGGCCAGCAGCTGCCAGGAATCATGAAGGGCCTCGACGACTATTCGACATCCACCATCATCGTGGCAGTGAGTGCCACCCTTGCGGTCGTGCTGTTGATGCGGCCGCTGTGGTTATTGGTCACCCAGATTCTGCCGCGACCGTTGCACACCCGTCTTGGGGATGTCTCGGGGCCGGACTACTCCTCGGCTTCCGACTCGGCCCAGGGGTCGCGGGACCGGAATTCGCAGCGACTCAATGCCCGTGAGGTATTCGTGCTGAGTTGGGCCGGCACCCGCGGGGTTGTCAGCCTCGCCGCGATATTCACCGTGCCACTGGTGACTGAAACCGGTGCCCCGTTCCCATGCCGAGATTTGCTGCTGTTCTGCACGTTGGTGGTCGTGCTGGTGACGCTGATCGGGCAAGGGCTCACGTTCGCCCCCCTGGCGCGCGCTCTGGGCATCCGGGCCAGGCCCGCCGACGAGTCGCGGCTGCGCAAACTGGCCAGCGTGGCCGCGATCCGGGCCGCGATCAACCGGCTGGATGCCCTCAATGCGCAGAGCCCCAGCAGTATTGAGCGGCAGGCCATCGACACCGTGAGCGCTCAACTCTCGGCGCGGCTCAAGTCTCGACAACAACAACTCGATGTACTCGAAATAGCGGACGCCGACGACATCCCCGCCTTCCCGAACGACGAGGCTCTCCTCGAGATCCGTCGAGCAGCCATCGACGCCCAGCGCGAAGAACTCGTGCGCTGGCGCGACGCCGGCATGCTTTCCGATCGGGGACTTCGAACTATCGGGCGAGGACTCGACCTCGAAGAGGGCATGCTGACGTTGAGCAGACCGTGAATCAGCGGCGCGCGCGGGCGCTTACCGGCGCGAATGAGTCGGGGTCGGCGTGTTCCCAGTCCCATTTCCAGCGGTCCGGAGTCTGATCGAGAAGCTCTGCGGGCCTTAGCCATTCGTAGAGCTCGGCGTACGACTTCTCCTCGGACGGCGAAACCCGCTTGTGCAACATATGCGGGTCGAGCATTGACGGGTCTGACACACCCATCGACGCCATCATGCGCATCGCCTGATCAACCGTGGCGTGCTGGTATCGATACACCCGTTCGCTCTTGTCAGCCACATCGAGCGCGCGGGCCCGGCGTGGATCTTGGGTGGCGACCCCGACCGGACAGTGATTGGTATGGCATCGCTGCGACTGGATGCAGCCGATGGCCATCATCATCGCCCGGGCGGAATTGGTGTAGTCCGCACCCTGGATCAGGCGCTTGACGATGTCGTTGCCAGTGGCGACCTTTCCGCTGGCACCAATCCGTATGCGCTCGCGAAGGCCTGTCCCCACCAGAGTGTTGTGGACGATGATCAACCCCTCGGTGAGCGGAAGGCCTACGTGGTCTTCATATTCCAGTGGCGCGGCGGCGGTGCCGCCCTCCGCGCCGTCCACGGTGATGAAGTCGGGGCTGACCCCTTCGGCGAGCATTGCTTTACACATCGCCAGCACGTCCACCCGCGAGCCCACGCACAGCTTCAGCCCCACCGGTTTGCCACCGCTGAGCTCCCGCAACTGCGCCACGAACGCCATCAGTTCACGGGGCGTACCGAATGCAGAGTGCGCAGCGGGACTCACGCATGTCTCACCGACCGGTACGCCGCGGTAAGCCGCGATCTCCCGGCTGACTTTCGCGCCCGGAAGCACACCACCGAATCCCGGCTTGGCACCTTGGCTGAGTTTGATCGAGATGCCTTTGACGGCATGATGTGCGGCCTTGTCGGCGAACTGCTTCGGGTCGAATGAACCGTCCTTGTTCCGCGTACCGAAGTAACCGGACCCGATCTGCCAGATCACGTCAGCGCCGCCCAGATGGTACGGAGTCAGCCCACCTTCTCCCGTGTCGTGGGCGAAGCGGCCTTTACGCGCGCCGTTGTTGAGCGCGCGCAGCGCATTACCGGAAAGTGAGCCGAAGCTCATGGACGAGATGTTCATCAGCGCCATGTCGTAAGGCTGTGTGCAGTCCGGGCCACCGATGCGCACTCGAAACGGCTCCGGGGCAGGATCGACTGGTGCTACCGAATGCAGCAAGTATTCGTAGCCGGCGTAGTTGAGGTCGCGCTCTGTGCCGTACGACTGTTCTGCCGCATTGCCTTTGGCTCGCTGATAGATCAGCGACCGGACATCCCGGTCGAACGGGCGTCCGTCGAAGTTTCGCTCGACGAAGTACTGCTGTATCTCGGGGCGTATTGCTTCCAGCAGGAAGCGCAGGTGTCCAAGCACCGGGTAGTTGCGCAGCAATGAGTGCTCACGCTGCAGCAGATCGTAGACCCCGATCAGTGCGACAACCGTCACGACGGCCGCTGGGATTAGGTAGCTGCGCGAATCAATGACGGTGAGGTAGGCCAGTACTGCCGCTAACACCGCTGAACATGCGACACCGCCGACACGAATCATCGGGTCTTTTTCTCTCCCGGAAAATATTGCTGAACCTTCTGCTTGACCCCTTGCTTGATGAACCCGGCGGCATCCTCGTCGCCTCCTATCACCGCATGTGCCAGCGACTTCGCCTGCTCGAACGCGGCGTGTGGAGGAATCGGCGGAACGTCCGGATCGCACCGGACGTCGAGCAAGGTCGGCCGGTCAGACGCCAACGCGCGGTCCCATGCACCGCCGAGTTGGTCGGCATCGCTGAGGTTTTCACCGATGAGCCCGATACTGCGGGCGAACGCTGCGTAGTCCACGTCGGGAAGAGTCTGGGATTCTTCGAACTTCGGCGAGCCCTCCATCGCCCGCATCTCCCAGGTCACTTTATTGAGGTCGTTGTTGTGCAATACCGCAATGATCATTCGCGGGTCAGCCCACTGGGCCCAGTACTTCACGATGGTGATCAGTTCAGCCATTCCGTTCATCTGCATCGCGCCGTCACCGACGAACGCGATCGCCGGCCGGTCCGGCTGAGCCCATTTGGCACCAATCGCGTAGGGCACCGCCGGCCCCATGGTGGCTAGGGTGCCCGACAGCGAACCGCGCACTCCCTCAGTGAATTTGAGGTGCCGCGCATACCAGATCGCAGCGGACCCTGAGTCGGCGGTGACGATGGCATTGCTGGGCAGCCGCTGCGACAGTTCCCAGAACAACCGCATCGGGTTCAGCGGATCGGCATCGGTCATCGCGGTGCGTTGCACCGTCGTCCACCAGTCGTCGACGTCTTTCTCGATCTTGTCGCGCCACGATCGATCGGATTTACGCTGCAACAGCGGAATAAGCGCCTGCAACGTCGATTTCGAATCCCCGACCAGATTGATCTCGTAGGGGTAGCGCATGCCGATCCACTTGCCGGATCGATCGATCTGCACCGCCCGGGCAGCGTCGAGATCGGGAAGAAACTGGGTGTAGGGGAAGTTCGAGCCGACGGTCAGGAGTGTGTCGCAGCCACTCATGAGGTGCCAACTGGCCGTCGTACCCAACAGGCCGATAGATCCGGTGACCCACGGTAAGTCATCTGGCAACACGTCTTTACCCAACAGGGCCTTGGCGACGCCCGCCCCGAGCAGATCTGCTACCTCGGTGAGCTCGGGAACGCAGTCTCGCGCACCCTGGCCGACCAGCATTGCGACTTTCTTTCCGCTATTCAGCAATTCGGCTGTGCGGGCCAATGCGGCATCGTCGGGCACGGTACGCGCATGACTCAGTCCCAAGCTGGACGGCACATGCTTGAAAGCGTGGCGGGGAGGCTCGTAGGTCAACTCGAAGACGTCGGACGGCACGATGATGCCGGTGGGCGCCCCTTCAGAGAGCGCGACGCGAATGGCCCTGTCAATGAGATTGGGCAGTTGCTGCGGCACGGTGCACATGTGGATGTAATCGCTGCAGACGTCCTTGAGCAGACTCAGCAGATCGATCTCTTGCTGATATGAGCCACCTATCGCTGAGCGTTCGGTTTGGCCGACGATCGCGACCACCGGAACGTGGTCAAGCTTCGCGTCGTAAAGACCGTTGAGCAGATGGACCGCGCCGGGACCACTGGTGGCCGCACATACACCAACCTTTCCAGAGAACTTTGCGTAACCCACCGCTTCGAACGCGGACATCTCCTCGTGCCGGGCCTGAACGAATTGCGGTTTGTTGTCGGCGCGTCGCCACGCCGCCAACAGACCGTTGATGCCGTCGCCGGGATAACCGAATACCTGCTCGACACCCCAGTCCCGGAGCCTGCCTAACAGGACGTCGCCGACAGTTTCTGGCATGTCGTTCCTCCCCGCCCGCGCTCGCGTTCGGCAACGCAAACGGTGCCGACGCCGGAGGCGTTCAGCGGGCGCCGCAAACCCGAATCGTCTCGACTCAGTGGCCACGCGCCACGGTTGTAGTGATGTTCTCGACGCCGCTCATTCGCGACGCTGTCGGGTATTACCCGCTTCTGTCACTCACGAACCGGCATTGCCGGCGCAACCGACTGAGCACCGAACCCCCTGCTCGATTAGCCGGAGACTGTATGGAGGCCGGCACCCTCGGCTGGACGCTGCCGGCCGCGCAACGCTTCGTCCACGGTGGGATATAGCTCGATGATGCGGTCGATGCCGATGAAGCGCATCGGACGGCTAGTGGCCGTGCCGTCGGCGGCGACTCGGACGGTCGTCGCTGTAGAGGCGGTCAGGCGTTGGGTCTCGATCAAAAGGTTCATGCCGGCCGACGACATGAACTCCACGGCGGTGAGATCGATGACGAGCAGCGTTGGCTCACCCATCAGAACGACATCAAGATCGGTAGCTAGTGACGGGGCGGTTACCTCGTCTACGGCGCCGCTGACAGCCAGCACCACAGCGTCGTCTTCTCGACGACGAGTTACGCCAAACCTTGAGCTGGTGCTCACCTGCGGGTGGAGAGCTTTGTTGTCCGCGCGTACATGCGTCTCCTTCGGAAAGCTGCGCCAAAAAACCGTGCTGGCCGCCGGTCCATCCCGGCGGCCAGCATCATGGCACATGGCTACTTCTTGAACGCGTCTTTGACGTTCTCGGCGGCATCTTTCAGGCTGGACTTCGCCTGATCGACTTTGCCCTCGTTCTTCTTGCTGTCGTCGCCGGTCACTTTGCCCGCGGCCTCTTTCGCCTTACCGCCCAGGTCGTCCATCTTGTTGCTCACCTTGTCATCGGCGCCCATTTCTTGGCCCCTTTCACTGTCTGGTCGTTTCTGCGGTCGGCACGGGGTACCCCTCGTTGCCGGACGCCCAAACCGCGTTCGCCCACGACACCTCATGCAACTTCAACGCCTGGGCACGAGCGGAAGTCGCCGGCGCCTTGTTTCGCGGCAAGGCCGGTTGCTGCCAGAAATGTGGAGTCAGGTCACGTCGACGCGCTCAGGTCGCGTGTCGCCGGTCCTTCGAGCAGGGTGCCGTCCGGGGCGAAGCGAGATCCATGCAGCGGACATTCCCAGGCTTTGTCGGCATCGTTCCAATTCACGACTCCACCCAGATGCGTACACACCGGCGAGACGCGGTGCTCTTTGCCATCGACCCGGCACCTGCCTTCCAAGTGCCACGGCGGTCCGCTCACCACACCACCCTCGTCCTCAGCAGGGTCGCGATGACCCGTGCGTGCGGCCGGCGTGACCCATCCTTTAGTCAGGTTGAAGCCGACCTCGAGGTTGGCTTGCAGCGCTGTTGGCAAGCCCGAGAGCTCGTGCGGACTCCAACTGGCGAAAGCTTTCGACCAGTCCATCCGGCCGCCTAGCAAGCGACTCGACAACGCCAATGCTGCGGCAGCCCCGTTCGTCATTCCCCATTTGTTGAAACCTGTTGCCACGAAGATGCTTTCATGGCCGGGCAAGATGGGGCCGACGTAGGGCAGCTCGTCGATCGGCGTGTAGTCCTGCGCTGACCAGTAATGGGTCTGTACCGCTCCCGGGTAGTGCTTGAGCGTCCAAAACGATAACTCCTCCAGTGCTTTGGAGGGGCTTTTCTTGCGTCCGACGGTATGTCCCGCGCCACCCACAATCAGTCGCTCACCGTCGGCAACGGGTGCGTAGCGCACCGAGCGCGTCGGCGAGTCGGTCGAGATCATCATCGGTCGGGTGATGTCGCCGGGAACTTCGAAGGCGAGGCAATAGGACCGGCTCGGCTTGAGACGGGCGAAGTAACCGCCGCGGTCAAGGATCGGAATCCCGGTGGCCAGCACCAGCTTTCCCGCTTCCAGCTCAACGTCTTGCTGGTTGGCGTCATTGACGTGAACGCGCAAGTTCTTCGCGCGACCGGAAACCCGCCGAACGCGGGTGTGCTCGACTAACCGTCCGCCGTGGGCAAGCAGATCGATGACCAACGAGTCCAGAAAATCCATCGGATCGAACTGGGCCTGCTCGGCCAGTCGCACCCCGCCGGCGTACGGGAACGGCACGTCGGCTTGGGTGTCCCAGGTGGCAGCCAAGCCGACTTTGCGGCATGCCTCCAGCTCGGCTCGCGCCGACGCCACACCTTTATCGGATTGTGCGTAGGTGTATGCATCTTCGCGCTGGACCGCCACCCCACGTGACTCGCAATGGCTCAGTATCCAACTTTGGCCTTCGCGGTTGCCCGCCACGTAGCCGCGGGCCACCTCTGAACCGTGCTTGGACAGGATTTTCGAGAGATGGGTGCTCTGCAGGAGGCTGATCTTGGCGGTGGTGTTCCCGGTCGTGCAGGCGCCCACCGTGCGAGCCTCCAGCACCAATACGTCTTTACCGGCGCGGGCCAATAGAACCGCGGTCATCAGCCCGGTGATTCCGGCACCGACGACGATGACTTCGGCACGCCGGGCTCCGGCATCAAGTTCAGTTGCGGTCCACTGCGGTTCGGCTCGGTTATTCAGCCATAAAGAAGTCACGCGTGAGTTGATACCCCCGCGGTGCTGCCACAAATCATCGACGGCCGGACTGCCTGCCCCGGCGAACCATCGGGCCGAGGGCAGGCAGGCCGGTTAGTTCAATTGCGCGTCATCATCGACAGCCAGCCGCCGGGCGGGCCGATCACGCGTTGATGACCTGGTGACCGTTGCTGCGGCCGCCGATCGCGATCTTGCGCGGCTTGGCCCGTTCGGCCACCGGAATCCGCAATCGAAGCACCCCCCCTTCGTACGTTGCGTCGATGTTGTCGGTGTCGAGGTTGTCTCCCAGCACCAACTGGCGACTGAACACTCCCCGCGGGCGTTCAGTGGCCAGCATGTCCCGGCTGGGATCGATGCCCGGGCGTTCGGCGCGCACCGTCACCACGTTTCGTTCGATGTCCAGGTCCAACGACTCCTCTTTGATCCCAGGGAGATCGAACTCGACGATGAATTCCTCGCCTTGGCGCCAGGCGTCCATCGGCATCACGGCCGGCCGTGCTGCGGTCCCCAGCACCTGCTCAGTGAAGCGATCCAGTTCACGGAATGGATCAGTTCGCATCAACATGGTCGCCACCTCACCTTTCTTTTGATCTGGCCTCAAAGCCACGGTTAATCTATGCCAGTCGGCATAGATTCTATGTAGCACTTCATCCGTCGCGGGTCAAGAGATCAGATGAGGATTCCTGACAACAGGATCACGTGGCGGTCTGAGGACGTCAAAGCACGCTTCGACCGACGCGGCAGCTTTTGGCGGCCGACCACCACTTCGTCTCCGCCGCAAGGGCGTTGGCGACCACGCTAGCTGGGGGCTGCCGGTGCGTTTAAGTGGGAAGACGCACGGTTATCCGGTTGCTGAGATCCCGCCGTGACGGACGGCAGAGCCGCGATCGCACACCAATAGTTTCCTCGTCTTCTTCCCCAATGTGTCAGAAAGGCCGATTATGGGATTCCGTGAGCAGCAGCAGACCGTGCCGGGCGTCCAAAAGCAGATGGATCCCGTTCCAGACTGTGGCGAGAAGAGCTACGTGGGAACGGGAAAACTAGCCGGGAAAAGCGCCATTGTCACCGGAGGCGACAGCGGAATCGGCCGCGCGGTCGCCATCGCCTTCGCCCGTGAAGGCGCGGACGTCCTCATTGCGTACCTCAACGAGGACGAAGACGCGAAAGACGTCGCCCGCTACGTCGAAGAAGCGGGACGCAAATGCGTACTGGTCAGCGGTGATCTGTCCGATCCACAGCACTGCCGATCAGTTGTCGAGCGTGCCGCGTCAGAATTCGGTCGAATCGACGTGCTGGTCGTCAACGCTGCATTTCAGATGATGCACGAGACCCTTGAAGAAATTGACGACGAGGAATGGGACTACACGTTCAAGCTCAACGTCGGTTCGTTCTTCCATCTCACCAAAGCGGCGTTGCCGCATATGGGAGAGGGGGCATCGATCATCGGCAGTTCTTCGGTGAACTCCGATTCACCGAATCCGACTCTCGCGCCCTATGCAGCCACCAAGGCGGCCATCGCGAACTTCTCGGCCAGCCTCGCTCAGCTTCTTGGCCCGCGTGGCATCCGAGTCAACAGCGTGGCGCCGGGACCGATATGGACGCCGCTGATTCCGGCAACGATGGACGCCGAGAAAGTGAAGTCGTTCGGAGAAAACACCCCGCTGGGACGCGCCGGCCAGCCGGCCGAGCTGGCCCCGGTGTACGTGCTGCTTGCTTCCGACGATGCCAGCTACGTCTCCGGTGCTCGGGTGGCCGTTACCGGTGGCCGCCCCATTCTGTAGGTAGTCAGGCTCAGGCGACGGTGCCACCAGTGCTCGGCTAGGCCGCCGCCATCCAGCTCAACGCTTCATCGACCGTCGAATGCACTGACAGCAATTCGTCAAGAGAAAGGAGCTGGAGTATTCGACCGGCGGCCGGGCTGCGTGCCACCACGGCGAACCGGTCGTCACCGATTTTGCCCTGGGCCTCCAGCAAGACGCGGACGCCGACAGAGCCCAGAAACTCAACCTCCAGCAAATTCAGGACCAGCCCCTCCGGATTGCCTTCGAGCGCCTCGGCGATGGCGCTCTTGAACGCCGGCGCGCTCGCCACGTCGATCTCCCCGCGGACCGCCAGCACCGCGACACCATCGCGGGTTTCGATAGAGCTGGCGATCGGATCTTCGAGCAGCACTGCCTCCTCCTAATACCCCAACGCGCCACCGACTCTAGTACTTTCGCTGCCCGAAATCGGGCTGCTCTGCTCGATCGAGGGAACTATTCAGGGCTGCAATGTGAGCCGGCGGCGGCAGGCAACCGTGCTGAATCGTGCGAGGACGCCAGCACGAGTCAAAGGATTGGTGCAACGGCTCGATTCGGTATCGGGTGAAGGATCGCCTCGACGTTTGCGCGGCCGTGAGAATGGTATCCCTGCGTCAGTGTGTCGAGCCGCGACGCGCATGCATGGTGAGTGAGGTGATGCGCCGTGACGGTAGATCCCAGCCCGGCCGAGGAGCTGGCGGGAGTCTTCGCCCGGATGTCGGGGGTGTTGCTGTCCGAGGCGACGGTCGCGTCCGCGCTTGCCACAGTGACGTCGCTGGCCGTTGACACCATCGCCGGTAGCAGCGGATGCGGTGTAAGCCTGCTCGATTCCAACGGAAGGCGGACTACATCCGCAGCGACGGATCCGCTGGTCGAACAGCTCGACGACTTCCAGTACCAACTGGACGAGGGTCCCTGCCTGAGTGCGTGGCGTGATCTGACTGTGCTGCGTTCGGGCGGTCAGGATGATGAGCGACGCTGGCCGTCGTGGCTGCCGCGTGCGCATCAGCTGGGCATGCGAGCGTTTATCAGTGCTCCGCTGATCAACGGCGCGACCGCCCTCGGGGCGATCAAGGTCTACTCGACCGCCGTGGAAGCGTTCGACGAACGCGACGGGGATTTGCTGCGGCGCTTCGGCGAGCAGGCGGCGATCTTCGTCGGCAATGTCCTGACGGTTCGGGCTGCTGCACGGCTCAGCGATCAGCTGAAGGAGACGCTGAAGTTTCGGGACCTCACTGCGATGGCTCGCGGCATCCTCATGGCACGACGAGGCATCAGTGCCGACGAGGCGTTCCGGGAGCTGATGGCTGAGTCCTACCGCACCCGGCGCCTCGTTCGTGATGTCGCCGCGGACATCGTCGCCTCGCCGGTAGAGATCTGATCGACCGATGGCCGCATCCGCAGATCTGACTCAGCAATTCCGCCATGCCTTCGAATCGGCCGACGTCAGCGTCGATGAGGTGTGGTTGCGGTTCTTCGGCCTCGGCGGCGAGGCGGACCGCTTTGAGCTCGACGCTTATCTGAACGGGGCCATCACCTTGCCGCCGATAGAGCACGACATTCTGGCGCACGCCATCAACGAGCGACTCGACGAGATCGCGCCGCCCCGCGCTCCTTACAGTGCTGACTTTCAACGCGTAAACGTGGCCGGTGACGGCGAGGAAGAGGATTCCTGACGTCAGTCACGATGAAGCGACGACGCGGAATTCGGCCAGGGATTCGTCCGCGGCACCTTCGACCACTACTCCCTCTGCGCTCTGTAGCTGCACTCCAGGGCACTATCTCCGTAGCGCCGAGCATGGCGCGCCTGGGCAACACGACCGTCTCCGTGTGCAATCGGTCAAGCTTGCAGCGTGAGTCGGCGAGCGATCATGTCGGCGGCCACTTCGGAGATGCGGCGACCACACGCGTAGGAGTAAGCACGAAGCCGGTCGACTCCCTCACGTGCGTCGATACCAAGTTGAACGGCGACCATGCCGCCCGCTATGTGAATTTGTGTCCGGGTGAAAGGGTTGGCGGCTTGATTGGGCGCGAGGTGGTCTGTCGCGGCGGCATCGAGCGCCATTTCCACATCGCCGAAGCGGGCGACATGGTGTTCCCAGTTCGTCGCTAGCTGGTGGGCAATCGTTGCGGTGCACTCCTCAACGGCAGCGCACTCGGCGGCATCGAGTGTGCCCGCGCTGCGCCGGTACAACTCCAGCACTCCCATCGGCTGTTGCCCGTCGGGTATGGGGAAGGCGAACAACGCACGGGCTCCCAGTTGTATCGCGTCGGCGGCAAACGTAGGCCATCGGGACGCCTGGGACGTGCTGTTCAATTCTGGATGAAATTGTGGGTTGTTGTCGAGGTATGCGTCGAAGCAGGGGCCCTCACCAATGGTGTACTGCAATTCGTCGAGTTGTTGGGCCAGACCGTCAGTGGCGTAGATGAGCTCGCGACTTTGCGCTGATCGACTCAGTACCGCTAGGGCCGCCCCGTCGGCTCTCGCCTCGCGCATCGCACTGTCACAAATTTCGCCGACGCCGGCAAAGAGCGAGTCGTTGGCCGATAGTTCCACTGAGCTTGAATACCCGCTGACCACAGCGCGAACACTGACAACCGTTTCTTGTTTTCAAGGCGCTCAGCCACGGTCGATGAAACCGACCTAGTCGCTTCGCGGCGGCTCGGACGATTGCTCGCTGTCCAGCGGCGGTGTATCGGAACCAGGATCTTCCGGGTAGCGCTCCGCCCTGTAACTTCCAGCTTCATTCGACTTCTCGGCCGCGCTATCGCTTTGCTCAGCGGCGCGACCGGTACTGCCGGCGGAATTCTCCGACTCGTTCTCCTGCGCAGACATATTGGCCCTCCTGGTGACAAGCCGGGTGTAGGAGGCCCGGCCGCGAGCGGCTACCCCCTCGCGGCAGCCGACAATCCTGGGCGGTGAGCAGCGCGCCCACTAGTGCGACGCTCGCGTCTCGACGAAACCGAGACAGGAAAGCACCAGCGCGGCGACACCGTTGACAGTCGTCACGTTGTTAACATCGCGCGATGCAGGATTGGTCGGGGACTGACAGCCTCCGGCGATCACGCCTAGTTTCCCGGCGAGACGCACTGCGCTACGCCACCGCTGTGTCGGCGCTGGCCGGACTGGGTGCGGCAGCAGCCAGTGTCGGCGCCCCTGCGGCGGCGGCGGCCGCGCCTACCCTGATCGACTTCGCCATGCACCAGATTCCGGCCCAGGACATCCGGGCTGCGGGCCACTCTGGGGTGATCAACTACGTCTCGTTGTCGCGTCCCGGGTCATCCTTTGGCGCCAAGCCGATCACCCGGCCCTACGCCCAGTCGCTGACCGCCGCCGGGCTGGCGATCGTCAGCAACTACCAGTACGGCAAGCCGGGCGGGACTGCACCGTCAGACTTCATCCGCGGCTTCGCCGGTGGCGTCTCGGATGCTCACACGGCCTGGCAGCTGCATACCGCGGCAGGCGGCGGCCAGAGTGCACCGATCTTCTTCACTATCGACGATGACATCAACCGCGACACCTGGAACAACGTCGCGCTGCCGTGGTTTCGCGGAATCAACTCGGTGCTCGGAGTGCAGCGCACCGGCATTTACGGAGGCATCAACACGTGCCAGTGGGCCGCCGCCGATGGCGTGATCGGGAACTCGCGGACGCCGGGCCGCCGGTGGGCCTGGCAGACCCGGTCCTGGTCTCACGGCGACGTCGACCCAGCTGCAGTTCTCTACCAACGAGTGGTGAGCACCGCGTCGAATCCGGGCCCGGTGGTCGGTGGGCAGGAAGTCGACGTCAGCGATATCTTGGCCCAGGATTGCGGCCAGTGGCACTTACACCCGTGAGTCTCAGTTAGGAAGCTCCGGCATAGCGCCGACTTGCGATGACGTCCAGACCTGCTATTCCGGTCAGCAGGCCCGCGGCGACGAGGCCACGCTTGTCGTTCGCCGAATGTGTTCGGTGGCCCACCGCCAGCAACGCGACGTCCAAGACGTCGCCGGCCACTCGGGTCCAAGCTGATGCGGGCGAAGCACTCAGCGCGACCCCGTGTGCGAGCTCGCGCACTCCCAGGGCACGTATGACGTTTCGAACACCTCGGGTCGGCGCCACGCCACTAACGTTGGAAACCAGTGTCGGCGCCAGTAGCTCGGTAGCGCCCAAACCCAAGCTCGCAGCAGCCAAAACCTTTGCCAGCGTTGGACTTTCACCTGGACGGCTATGGGTACCCGTGATCGCCATCGGAGTCTCCTTCGTTGTATTCGAAACGTCGCGCGGCTTCCTCAGGCGCCGGTTGGCGCCGAAGCGACCGCTGAGGCCCGCAGCCGCACGCCGAATTGGTTGAACGTCGCCGGCAATTGGCCGTTGGTGTCCAGCTGCCGGTTGGGTTCCGACTCGAGGTGCAACTGAGCCAGCAGATTCGCCAACACGGTGCTCGAGACAAAGAGGACGAGGTTGCGGCCGGGGCACTCGGCAGGACCGGCACTGAACGGCACCAGTTGGGGGTACTGTTCGGCCCGCCCGTCCAGCCAGATATCAGGCGCGAAGTCGTTGGCAAAGGGCAAGAGGTCGGGGTCGCGGTGGAAGGCCGGAACCGTGATGAGCACTGAGCTGCCCGTGCCGAATCGGATCCCACTGATCGTTGTGTCGCTCGTGAGCTCACGAAGGATTGCCGGCGTTGTCGGCCATAGCCGCACGGATTCCAACATGCACGCCCTGAGAAACGGCCGCACAGCTGGATGATCCAAATCGTCTGTCTCGCAACGGTCCCGGTCTTCCGGATGGGCTGCGAGCAAAGCGGCTGCCCGGATTGTGGCCATCCCGGCGGCGTCGAAGGCGAACAGCCAATGCGGGACCTGGCCGACAGGGTCGACATTGCCCGACGCCGGCAGCTGGGCCAGCGCGCCGATCAGGCTGTGTGGGTCAGCGGCGTCGGCATATGCGTAGAGCTGGTCGAAGAAGCGCTCACGGCGGCGCACCTTTGACCGGCCCAGAAACGACCAGTTGGCTGACTTCCGCAGAGACCACAAGTCGTCGGTGACGGCTTCATCATCGCGTGCTGCATCACCCAGCACGATTCGGCGTACCAGCTGCCACCACCAGGTAGTGAAGTCGGCCGCGTCGAGCTCGCCGCGCTGACGCACCTTGGTCGCGAACGCTCCAGCTTCCTCCTTGATCACCTGTGCGAATTCGCCGCTGAGGTGATGCATCGCCGCGCCGCTGTCCAAGGCGGCCTCGTTGATTTCTCGGCGTTGGGCGCGGACCGGTCCGCGGGAGATCAGGACACCGTGGGGCTGAAACTTGACCAGCGCGTGGCGCTTCTCCCAACTTGCCGGGTGAAACGGCGTCGGAGTCTCGGCCAAGACGTCGGCCACGTCCGACGGCTCGGTGACGACGACGATTCGGCGCCCGGGAAGCACCAGCTCGACTGGTCTGCCGCCGAACTGCTTTCGCAGCCGCCGCATCCGTGTGATGGCCCGCTTGTCGGCCTGGGTGCGTTCCAGGATGCCCACGACCGGGCGTCGGCGCGCGATGACTCCGGCGGCAATCGACGCCCCGGCGAGGTCGACAAGCGCCGATAACGCGCTGCCTCCGGTCAGTTTGGCCGATTCAGCCACCTGAGTCTCCTTCTGAGTTTCCGAGCAGGGGTTATCAGACGTGTACCCGGCCACGACGATGGCAAACGGTTCAGCGCACTGCGCCGCCCATCGCCCTAACGCGTCAAGAGGTGTCGGACGGCGCGATTAATTCGTCTGCGGGGCCAACCCTTCGCGCCGTCGGCGGCGAGCGCGGCTCGCGCGGCGTTACGTCCGCATACCCCATGCACGCCACCGCCGGGTGAGGCGCCGGCGCTACCGAGGAAAACATTCTGCAATGGGGTCGAGGCGCCCCCGAATCCGGGCGCGGGCCGGAAGATGAGCTGCTGGAACAGCTGCGAAGTGCCACCATTAACCGCCCCGGTGTGCAGGTTGGCGTCGCTGTTCTCCAAGTCCGAGGGCCGTTGTGTCACCTTGCCGACAACATGGTCAGCGAACCCCGGCGCGTGCTCCTCCAGGACACGATCAACCCGCGCGGCGAGCTGGTCGGCGGATTCGTCGTCGGACAGACCGCGGGGTAGATGGGTGTAGGCCCA
>JAVHWH010000082.1:0-5131 GCA_032159915.1 Mycobacterium sp. | reverse complement strand
CCGCCGATGGTTCCCCGGATCCAGGAGTGCAGCGACGAGCGTCGGGTCGTCTGGGGAAACAACACGTACACCCGCGACCCGCGCGAGCCCACCTGTGCGTCAACGCGAAAAGCGTTGGCACTGAGCGCCAGAACGTCGGCGAGCCGATCGTGCCCACCCGGGTGGTAGAAGGCGACCAGCGCGGCCTGACCGTCGGCGGCCACACCCAGCTCGCGCGCGATCGCGTCGATGTCGGCGGGCCCGCTGTCGGTGAGGCCGAGTAGCTGCTGCACACGCAGCGCATGCGTCGACGGTGTGGCCGTCAGCCGGGCCATGATGCGGGCCGCCAGCACCGCGGCTCCGCGCAGCACCTCATCGGCGTCGTCGGCCAGCGGGCGGGAGCCCTGTTGCACCCAGATAGCGCCGGCGAAACCCGGCGCCCGTCGGGCGGGTTGGTGAATGCCGACAGCGAGCCGGGGCCGCAAGCCCAGTTCTGGTCGCTCGGCGACGCGGACCACGTCGCCACCGGCGCGTAGGGCATCGAAGATGCCCCACTGTCCGATCCAGGTCAGATGCTCGGGCGGCCCGGACCGGCCCAGGATCGACAGCCGCCGCAATTCGTCGGCCTCGTCGTTGGAGGCCGAGTAGGCCAGGACGTGCGACTGCTCGTCTTCGATGCTGACCATGCCGTGAATACGGTCGGCCAGCGATTGCGCCAGGCCGAACAAGTCGGTGCCGGAATCGTGCGGGGCGGTGCCGTGGTGCTCCAGCACGTGATCGACCAGCCGGTACAGCCGCTCCCAACGGGCCCGTGGATCCACCGCCACCATCGCGGTTCCCGCGGCGACCGCCCGCGCGACCAGCGCATCGGATGGCTCTTTGGCGAAGACGGCCACCGGCGGCTGCCCGGCCGGACCGGTGTCGATCCAGCGCTGCGCGTCATCGTCGGACACGCCCAGCAAGAAGAACACATCGGCGGAGTCAGCGCCCCTGCCCAAGCCGAGCCGGACGTCGTCGGAATCGATCAGCGCCGCCGAGGCGACGGTCAGGTCGAGTCCGCGAGGGGCCTCAACCAACCTCGCCATCGTCGTGTCCAGGGCCAACAGCAGCTGACCGAGCCCCACGCCGTCAGTACGCACGTTGTCCGATTCTACTATCCGATGACCTCGATGTTGTTCTATCGGCCAACGGGACGTGGCCTTCGCGCTGAGATGCTGAGACATGGACGCGATTACCGATGTTCCGCCACCCGTCAACGAGCCAATTCAGGACTACGCGCCACACTCGCCCGAGCGGGCCCGGCTGCAGACCGCGCTCACCGAACTCGCCGACCACCCGATCGACCTGCCGCACGTCATCGGTGGCATCCACCGGATGGGCGACGGTGCCCAGATCGACATCTCGGCTCCCCACCGGCACTCGCTGAAACTGGGCACGCTGACCAACGCTGTCCACCGTGATGGCGCGGCGGCCGTCCAGGCCGCGTCGTTGGCCCGGACAGATTGGGCAGCAACACCATTTGACGAGCGCGCGGCGATCTTCCTGCGCGCCGCCGACCTGCTGGCCGGCCCGTGGCGGGAGAAGATCGCGGCAGCGACGATGCTCGGGCAGTCCAAAACCGCGTATCAGGCCGAGATCGACGCGTCCTGCGAGACGGCGGATTTCTGGCGGTTCAACGTCGACTTCGCCCGCCAGATCTTGGCTCAACAGCCACTGAGCGCCCGCGGCGAATGGAATCGTACCGACTACCGCCCGTTGGACGGATTTGTCTATGCGATAACGCCTTTCAACTTCACTTCGATCGCGGCAAATCTGCCCACCGCCCCGGCGTTGATGGGGAACACCGTGGTGTGGAAGCCGTCGGTGACGCAGACGTTGTCGGCCTACCTGACCATGCAACTACTGGAGGCGGCCGGGCTGCCGCCCGGTGTGGTGAACATGGTGACCGGCGACGGCTATGCGGTATCAGAAGTGGCGCTGGCGGATCCACGCCTGGCGGGTATCCACTTCACTGGATCGACGGCCACCTTTCAGCAGCTCTGGCAGCAGGTCGGCTCGAACATCGGTCACTACCAGAGCTATCCGCGCCTGGTGGGGGAAACCGGCGGGAAAGATTTTGTGCTGGCCCATGAGTCGGCGCGCCCAGATGTACTGCGTACCGCACTGATTCGCGGCGCGTTCGACTATCAGGGCCAGAAGTGCTCGGCGGCCTCGCGGGCATTCGTCGCGCGCTCGGTGTGGCAGCGGATGGGCGACGACTTGCTGGCCGCCACCACCGAGCTGCCGTTCGGTGACATCGCCGACCTGACCAACTTTGGTGGTGCGTTGATCGACCGCCGGGCATACGAGAAGAACGTCGCCGCCATCGAACGCGCGAAAAGCGCACCGGGGGTCACGATCGCTGTGGGCGGCGAATACGATGACAGCGAAGGGTATTTCGTGCGTCCAACCGTGTTGCTGTCCGACGACCCGACGGACGAGGCGTTCAGCACCGAATACTTCGGTCCGTTGCTCTCGGTTCATGTCTATCCCGACGACGACTTCGACCGGGTTCTCGACATCATCGACACCGGATCGCGCTACGCGCTGACCGGTGCGGTGATCGCCGATGACCGCGACGCTGTGCTTGTCGCCCAGAACCGGCTGCGGTTCGCGGCGGGCAACTTCTATGTCAACGACAAGCCGACCGGTGCGGTGGTCGGTCGTCAGCCGTTCGGCGGCTCCCGCGGTTCGGGTACCAATGACAAAGCCGGCTCGGCGCTGAACCTGTTGCGCTGGACGTCTGCCCGCTCGATCAAGGAGACGTTCGTGCCGGCCACCGATCACCGCTACCCGCATATGGCGGCGGAGTGATGGCGGGCAAATCCGGCCTGTTCAGCAGGACGCTGCGGCCGGCGATCTTGGCGGCCAGCCGGTCGCACGGCTTGCAGCACACCGCCGAGCGCTTGACGATCACCCGCAAGGTGGTCGATCGGTTCGTGCCGGGCGCGACACAGGACCGGGTCCTGGACAGCGTCGCGGCACTGCGTGACTCAGGTCGATTGATCAGTATCGACTATCTGGGCGAGCAGGTGACCGACGCCGTCGGCGCGAAGGCCACTATGACGGCCTACCTGGATCTGCTCGATGCGCTGGGCCGGCGTGCCGATGCGGCCCACGAAGGTGTGCGTCCGCTGGAGGTGTCGCTCAAACTGTCCGCTCTGGGCCAGGCGCTGAATCGCGACGGCGAGAAGATTGCGCTCGCCCACGCTCATCGCATCTGTGCGCGGGCCGAACAGATCGGCGCGTGGGTGACCGTGGACGCCGAGGACCACACCACCACCGATTCCACCCTGTCGATAGCCGCTGAGCTACGCACTGACTTTCCTTGGCTGGGTGTGGTGTTGCAGGCCTACCTGTGGCGGACGCTCGGCGACTGCGAGCAGCTTGCCGAGTCGGGGGCCAGGGTTCGGCTGTGCAAGGGTGCTTACGACGAACCGGCGTCGGTGGCCCATCGGAATGCCGCCGCGGTCACCGCCGCATACCTGCGGTGCCTCCGGGTGTTGATGGCCGGGCCCGGGTATCCGATGGTGGCCTCGCACGACCCGGTGATCATCGACGCGGTTCCCGCGCTGGCACGCGAAACTGGGCGGGCCACAGCCGATTTCGAGTACCAGATGCTGTACGGTGTCCGCGACCCCGAGCAGCGACGCCTCGCGGCGGCAGGCAACCGGGTGCGGGTGTACGTGCCGTTCGGCACCCAGTGGTACGGCTACTTCATGCGGCGGCTGGCCGAGCGGCCGGCGAACTTGACGTTCTTCATGCGGGCGCTGGTGGAGTCGTGACGGTCGCAAGCGCGGCGAAGCCGGGCGCAGCGGGCCGTCACTAACGAGCGCTCGGTCGCAAGCGCGGCGAAGCCGGGCGCAGCGGGCCGTCACTAGAATCCCAGCGCACTGACTGCGGCGTTTCGCCAGCGCTCAGACGGGTATCGCCTGTACATGAGAGCCGTCACCTGGCAGGGCAAGCGCGACGTCCGGGTCGAGCAAGTGCCCGATCCGAAGATCGAAGAACCCACCGACGCCATCATCGAGATCACCTCGACCAACATCTGCGGATCGGATCTGCACCTCTACGAGGTCCTCGGCGCCTTCATGAAACCCGGTGACGTCATCGGCCACGAACCGATGGGCATCGTGCGCGAGGTGGGCGGCGAGACCGGCGATTTGAAGGTGGGCGACCGAGTCGTCGTCCCGTTCCAGATATCGTGCGGCAGCTGTTACATGTGCGACCACCAGCTTTACACCCAGTGCGAGACCACCCAGGTGCGCG
Organism: Mycobacterium sp.; assembly: GCA_032159915.1. Taxonomy (GTDB): domain Bacteria; phylum Actinomycetota; class Actinomycetes; order Mycobacteriales; family Mycobacteriaceae; genus Mycobacterium. Next base: position 844 of record JAVHWH010000082.1, on the reverse strand, counting down.
ACCAGGGGATGGGCGCCGCGCTGTTCGGCTATTCGGAGCTCTACGGCGAGATTCCCGGTGGGCAGGCCGAGCTGCTACGCGTGCCTCAGGCGCAGTTCACCCACATCAAAGTGCCTGAGGGACCGCCGGACTCGCGATTCGTGTATCTGTCCGACGTCCTTCCGACGGCCTGGCAGGCGGTGGCATACGCCGACATTCCCGACGGTGGAACGGTGGCCGTGCTGGGCCTCGGCCCGATCGGTGATATGGCCGCGCGCATCGCGCATCATCTCGGTTACCGGGTTCTGGCTGTCGACTTGGTGTCTGAGCGCCTGGCTCGCGCCGAACAGCGCGGCATTCACACGATCGATCTACGTCAGGCCGGGTCGGCTCTGGGCGACATCGTCCGGGAGTTGACCGACGGCCGCGGGGCGGACTCGGTGATCGACGCGGTCGGCATGGAAGCGCACGGTTCACCGGTCGCGCAGTTGGCGCAGACGGCCGCCGGCCTGTTGCCGGACGTGATCGGCAAACGCCTCATGCAGACCGCCGGGGTCGATCGGCTCAGCGCGCTGTACTCCGCGATCGACATCGTGCGTCGTGGCGGAACCATCTCGCTGAGCGGCGTCTACGGCGGGATGGCCGATCCGTTGCCGATGCTCACCCTGTTCGACAAGCAGCTGACGTTGCGGATGGGGCAAGCCAACGTCAAGCGGTGGGTGGATGACATCATGCCGTTGCTGACCGACGACGACCCGCTCGGCGTCGACACGTTCGCCACCCATGTGCTGCCGCTCGACGAGGCTCCGCATGCTTACGAGATCTTCCAGAAAAAGCAGGACGGCGCGGTAAAGATCATGCTCAC
>JAVHWH010000070.1:0-3690 GCA_032159915.1 Mycobacterium sp. | reverse complement strand
GGAACAGGTCCCGGGAACGCGGCGACGAGGGCGTGGTCTTCTCCGCCCCCCAACACCCAGTTCCACGGGTCCACGCCGACAGCCTCGGCCGCACCCGCCAGCGCCTCGCGATCGGCGCTGAGCGCGTCGGTGCGCAGATCGACAGCGACGCCCGACGCGTCGGCCACATGTTTGAGATCGCCGACCAGGCCGTCCGAGATGTCGATCATGGCCTGCGCTCCGGCTTCCGCCGCCACCTTCCCCTGCCGATACGGCGGTTGCGGCACCAGGTGGCGTTGCCGTAATTCCTCGAATTGACGAATACCTCTGTCCCACAATGCATAACCCGCTGCCGAACATCCCAACTGGCCGACCACCGCCAGTTGAGAACCAGGCCGGGCGCCGGATCGCAGCACCGGCGCAAAGCCGCCGAGGTCGCCGAGCACCGTCACCGACACCACCCACTGAGGGCTGCTGACCAGGTCTCCCCCGACGATTCCCGCACCGATCTCACCGGCCTCGTGCCACATGCCGTCGGTGAGGGCACTGACCTGTGCGGCCGGGGTTGCGGCCGGCGCGCCGAAGCCGACCACGAAAGAGGTGACCCGTGCGCCCATCGCCTCGATATCGGCAGCGTTCTGCGCCAAAGCTTTACGGCCGACGTCGTGCGGCGTCGACCAATCCAGCCGAAAGTGGCGACCTTCCACCAGCATGTCGGTGGAGACCACCACGCGCCCATCAGAGGCCAATACCACCGCGCCATCGTCGCCGGGCCCCACAACGACATCGCCGAACGCGGGGCGGCCGCGGGTCAGCCGCTCGATCAACTCGAATTCGCCGACCTCGCCCAGCGTGCGATCCGACTCACCGCTAACCACGCCACCTCCTCGCCGATCGCCGTCTGCGGACAACGGTAGGTTCTAGGACGCCGCGATTGAGCAGAGGGTGAGACATGGGCGATTCCGAGGGGGCCGAGTACGACGGTCCGCCACGGGCAGCGCTGATCGCCGCCCTGGTGCTCGCAATCGGCACGGTCGGCGTCATTTTGGCGATCGCGGCGACGCGCCACCGGACGGCGGCTCCGGCAGTGATCGCGGCCGTGCCCGCGCCGCAGGCGCACGATTCTGCCTGCCGAAAGCTGAGCGACGCCCTTCCTCAGCGCCTGGGCGACTACCACCGGGCTCAGGTGGTCCAGCCGGCTCCGGTCGGCGCCGCCGCCTGGCAGCCCGCAGGCGCCGGGGATCCCGTGGTGCTGAGATGCGGCCTCGAACGTCCGGCTGATTTCGTGGTCGGATCTCCGATCCAGGTCGTCGACCGGGTGCAGTGGTTCGAGGTCAGCCAGGATCAGCGATCGACCTGGTACACAGTGGATCGCGAGGTCTATGTGGCGCTGACGTTGCCGCAGGGCTCCGGCCCGACCCCGATCCAGCAGCTGTCCGAGCTGATCGACCGCATCATGCCCGCCCGCCCGATCAATCCCGCACGCTGATCGGCAGCTAACCGAGCCCCGTGCCGCGAGCCAGCGCGGTGTCCACCATGGTCGCCAGCAAGGTCCCGTAATCCACGCCGCTGGCAGCCCACATTCGCGGATACATCGAGATCGTGGTGAAACCGGGCATCGTGTTGACCTCGTTGATCAGCGGCCCGTCTTCGGTGAGGAAGAAGTCGACCCGCGCCAAACCTCTGCCGTCGATCGCCTTGAACGCCCGAATCGCCAACTCGCGCACCGCGTCGCTCACGTCGTCGTCGATCTTGGCCGGCACGTCGAGTTCGGCAGCATCGTCCAGATACTTGGTCGCAAAGTCGTAGAAGGAGTCCTCGCGCCCCCGGACCCCGGCTACCCTGATCTCCCCCACAGTGCTGGCTTGCACTGTGCCATCGGGGAATTCGAGCACACCGCATTCCAGTTCGCGACCGACGATCGCCGACTCGACGATCACCTTGGGGTCGTGCTTGCGGGCATGGGCGATCGCATCGGGCAGTTCCTGGCGGCTGGTGACCTTGCTGACACCGATCGACGAACCGCCCCGGGCGGGCTTGACAAAAACCGGAAACCCAAGCCGATCAAGCTGTTTGGCGTCCAGTTCGGACTCCGAGGGCCGCAGTACGGCGTAGTCGCCGATCGGCAGGCCTTCGGCTACCAGCAACTTCTTAGTGAATTCCTTGTCCATCCCAGCCGCGCTGGCCAGCACACCGGCGCCGACGTAGGGCACACCGGCAAGCTCGAGCAAGCCCTGGATGGTGCCGTCTTCGCCGTAGGGCCCGTGCAGGACCGGGAAGACCACGTCGACCGAGCCCAGAACCTTGGCCCCGCCGGCCGACAGCGACACCAGTTGGCCGGCCCGGCCCGGGTCGGCCGTCAGCGCGAGCTCGCTACCCGATGCCGAAGTCACGCCCGGCAACTGCCGATTGGTGATGGCCAGCGCATCAGGGTCACCGTCGGTGAGGACCCACGAGCCTTCCGGAGTGATGCCGACGGCGACGACCTCGAACCTGTAGGGGTCGAGATTGCGCAGAATGCTGCCCGCGGAGACGCAGGAAATCGCGTGCTCGCTGCTGCGTCCACCGAAGACGACGGCGACCCGCACACGACCCTGACCGGGGGTGCTTGATGACGGGCCGACGTCCACAACCTAGAGAGGCTACCGTCTGGCGCAGCGGTGCTGGTTACAAGCTCATTCCGGCTTGGTGCTGCGACCCAACAGCAGAGCCACCGCTTCATGCACTGACAACCCTTTGTGACAGACCCGGTGCACAGCGTCGGTCAGCGGCATTTCGACGTCGTAACTGGAGGCCAGCGCCAGCACCGACTCGCAGGAGGTCACCCCTTCGACGACGTGGCCGCCCCGCGCCCGCATGGCCGCGTCCAGCGTCTCGCCACGGCCCAGGCTTTCGCCGAAGCTGCGATTGCGGGACTGGGGTGAGGTGCAGGTGGCGACCAGGTCGCCGACTCCGGCCAGACCTGCCAGTGTCGCTCCTTTGGCACCGACCGCGATGCCGAGCCGCATGATCTCGGCGAGGCCGCGGGTGATGATCGCTGCCGCCGTGTTCTCTCCCAGACCTACCCCCGCCGCCATCCCGCAGGCCAGCGCGATCACGTTCTTGCACGCACCGCCGATCTCGGTGCCGATGACATCGGCGTTGGTATACGGCCGGAAGTAGCCGGCGTTCAGCATGCGCTGTAAGGCCACTGCCCGACCGGAATCGCTACAGGCGATGACGGTGGCCGCGGGTTGGCCGGCGGTGATCTCGCTGGCGAGGTTGGGCCCGGATATCACGGCGACTTGCGACGGATCGACACTCGTCACGTCGATGATGACCTGGCTCATCCGCATCAGCGTCTCCAGCTCGATGCCCTTGGCCGCGCTGACCAGCGTGGCACCCGGCGTCACCAGGCCCGCCCATCGCTGGAGGTTCGCCCGCATCGTCTGCGCGGGCACGGCCAGCAGCACGGTCGTGACGCCGTGCAGCGCTTCGTCGGGATCCATCGTGGCTTTGATGCCCGCCGGTAACTCCACGCCAGGTAAGTAGTCGGGGTTACGGCGGGTGCCGTTGATCTGGTCGGCGATATCGGCCCGCCGCGCCCACAAACTCACTTCACCACCAGCGTCGGCGAGCAGCTTGGCCAGCGCCGTCCCCCACGCACCGGAACCCATTACTGCTGTGGTGGTGGGCATGGTCGACTCGATCCCGTCTCGTCAGTGGGCTCTA
>JAVHWH010000037.1:0-3741 GCA_032159915.1 Mycobacterium sp. | reverse complement strand
GCGACCACAGTGGTTCGAAGCTCGCAGCAAAGGAGAGCGCTTCGGTGTCCGAAAATACGGCCGACGACATCATCAAACTGGCCAAGGACGAGAACGTCGAATTCGTCGACGTCCGGTTCTGTGACCTGCCAGGCATCATGCAGCACTTCACAATTCCGATTTCGTTCTTCGACGAGAGCGTGTTCGAGGAGGGCCTCGCGTTCGACGGGTCTTCGATCCGCGGGTTCCAGTCCATCCACGAATCCGACATGCTCCTTCTTCCCGACCCCGACACCGCGCACGTCGACCTGTTCACCCAAGCCAGGACGCTGAACCTCAACTTCTTCGTACATGACCCGTTCACACTCGAGCCGTACTCGCGCGACCCGCGCAACATCGCTCGTAAGGCGGAGAACTACCTGATCAGTACCGGCATCGCCGACACCGCCTACTTCGGCGCCGAGGCCGAGTTCTACATCTTCGACTCGGTCACCTTCGACTCGCAGACCAACGGCTCGTTCTACGAGGTCGACGCGATCTCCGGGTGGTGGAACACCGGCGAGCCGACCGAGAACGACGGCAGCCCGAACCGCGGCTACAAGGTGCGGCCCAAGGGTGGCTACTTCCCGGTCGCGCCCGTCGACCACTACGTCGACCTGCGCGCCAAGATGCTGCAGAACCTGATCAAGGCCGGCTTCAGCCTGGAGAAGGGCCACCACGAGGTGGGCACGGGCGGTCAGGCCGAAATCAACTACAAGTTCAACACGCTGCTGCACGCGGCCGACGACATGCAGCTGTACAAGTACATCGTCAAGAACACCGCGTGGCAGGAGGGCAAGACCGTCACGTTCATGCCCAAGCCGCTGTTCGGCGACAACGGTTCTGGCATGCACACCCACCAGTCGCTGTGGAAAGACGGCAACCCGTTGATGTACGACGAGACGGGTTATGCCGGGCTGTCCGACACTGCGCGGCACTACATCGGCGGTCTGCTGCACCATGCCCCGTCGCTGCTGGCGTTCACCAATCCCACGACGAACTCCTACAAGCGACTGGTGCCGGGCTTCGAGGCTCCGATCAACCTGGTCTACAGTCAGCGCAACCGGTCGGCGTGTGTCCGTATCCCGATCACCGGCACCAACCCCAAGGCCAAGCGCCTGGAGTTCCGCTGCCCCGACTCCTCGGGCAACCCGTACCTGGCGTTCGCGGCCATGCTGATGGCCGGCCTGGACGGCATCAGGAACAAGATCGAGCCGCAGACGCCGGTCGACAAGGATCTCTACGAGCTTCCGCCGGAAGAGGCCGCCAACATCCCGCAGGCTCCCACCCAGCTGTCTGCGGTGATCGACCGTCTGGAAGAGGACCACGAATACCTCACTGAGGGAGGCGTTTTCACGCCCGACTTGATCGAGACGTGGATCAACTTCAAACGGGAGAACGAGATTCTGCCGGTGCAGATCCGGCCGCACCCCTACGAGTTCGCGCTCTACTACGACGTATAGGTCGGTCAAGCCGCGCAATACGCAGGAACAAACGCGAGAGATGCCCCAGCCACGCCAGGCTGGGGCATTTCTTTGCGCGTGCACGACCACGTCTTGCGTGTGCCGATCACATGCGGAAGGCTCATTCCGGCGACCGAAGTGTTCGACGGCCGCGAACCAGCCGCCTGAAGGCGAGGCTCGGCCTCGTCGAGTCCGTGGGTCCCCGGACATCGAGGAAGGGAACTCCGTGGCGACGATCTTGTTCGTGATGACCGCAGCGAGTTACTGGACACTTGCCGACGGGTCGAGGCATCCCACCGGCTACTGGGCCGAGGAGTTCGCAGCGCCGTATCGGGAACTCACCGGCGCCGGACATCACGTGGTGGTGGCGACCCCGGGTGCCGTCGTCCCGCACGTCGACGTGATGAGTTTGCGACCATCGATGGCCGGCAGCGAGCAGATCTCGCTGGAACTCGAAGAGATAATGCGCGGGGCCGAGGAGCTGCGCCGCCCCGTCGAACTCGCCGGCGCGCGACTCGAGGACTACGACGCGGTGTACTACCCGGGCGGTCACGGGCCGATGGAGGATCTGTGGCAGGACGCCGATTCCGGCCGGCTGCTCGTGGCGGCCTTGGGATCAGGCAAGCCGCTGGCCATCGTGTGCCACGCGCCCGTCGCCATGATGGCGACCCGTCGCGATGGGTCCAATCCCTTCGCCGGTTATCGCGCCACCTGTTTCACGAACGAGGAAGAGGACGCCGTCGGGCTGCGCGCCAAAGCCCGGTGGACCGCTGAGGACGAATTGCGAAAGCTGGGCGTCGATTACAGCAAGGGACCGCTCTGGGAACCGTACGTGCTCGTCGACCGCAATCTCTATACGGGGCAGAACCCGGCGTCGGCCGGGCCGCTGGCACTGGAGTTCCTCAAGCAGCTGAACAGCTAGCGCGGGTTACTTCGCGCAGCGCCGCTCACCGAAGCGCTCGACACGTGAGCCCATAGTCGCTTACCAACCTTGACCGGGTAGCATTTGCGATGCTAAGCAGGTGCTCAGCATTTGATGTGTGCGGTACGGAAGGGATCAGATGGGGCTGCAGACAGTTTTGGACGACATCCGCAAGCGACCCGGCTCAGGTGACGTCATTGCCGTCATCGATCCCGCGACCGAAGAAACGATCACCGAATTCACCGACTGCGGTGAAGAGGCGGTCGACGAGGCCGTTTCGCGGGCGAAGTCGACGTTCGAGGCGGGCGTCTGGTCGCAGCTTCCCGGACGCGAGCGCGCCAAGGTGATGTGGAAGATCGCGGATCTGATCGATGAGCACGCCGACGAGTTCGCCGGACTCGACTCGCTGAACACCGGCATGCCGCTGATGCAGGCGACCCTGCAAATGTCCACCTGTTCGGAGTTCTTCCGCTACTACGCCGGCTGGTGCTCCAAGATCAACGGCGTTGCCTACGACGTGAAGACCGATGGCATCGCAACGGATGCCTTCGTCAACATGCACGCGTACACGCTCAAAGAGCCCTACGGTGTCGTCGGCCTGATCTTCCCGTGGAACGGCCCGATCTTCAACGCCAGCGCCAAGCTCGCGCCCGCGCTGGCCGCCGGCGGTAGCCTGCTCGTCAAACCCGCTGAGGAGACGCCGCTTTCGGCTCTGCTGCTCGACCGCCTGATCCACGAGGCCGGCGTTCCCGAGGGCGTCGTGAACCTGCTGACCGGTTACGGCCACACCGCGGGCGCGGCGATCACCGCGCACCCAGACGTCGAGAAAGTCGCGTTCACCGGCTCGACAGAGGTCGGCAAGGAGATCGTCCGGGCGTCGGCGGACAACCTCAAGAAGGTGACACTCGAGCTCGGCGGCAAATCACCCGTGCTCATCTTCGACGACGCCGACCTCGATAAGGCCATCCTGATGGCCTCGCTGGGCATCTTCGTGCACTCCGGCCAGGGCTGCGTCTGCGGCTCACGAATCTTCGCCCAGCGCAGCGTCTATGACCGTGTCGTCGAAGGCATTTCGATGATGGCCAACACCTTCAAGCTGGGCGCCCCCAGCGAGGAGGGCTGCGTCAGCGGGCCACTGATCAGCCAGAAGCAGCTGAACCGCGTGATGGGCTTTATCGATGAGGGCAAGACCGAGGGTGTCGAGGTGGTGACCGGCGGCCACCGCCTGGACCGCAAGGGCTACTTCGTGCACCCGACCGTGTTGACCAACGTCGACCCCGCCATGCGGCTCTATCAGCAGGAAATCTTCGGCCCGGTGGTCAGCATCCTGCCGTTCGA
>JAVHWH010000018.1:0-14399 GCA_032159915.1 Mycobacterium sp. | reverse complement strand
CGCGCCAGGTCACCCGACCCCGGCGAATCGCGGCGAATTCGGTCATCTCCACCGCCCACCGGCAGGTGACGAATGCGATGCCGTAACACCACAGCGTCACGGTCGCGGCAACGAGCAGGCTCGGTCGTTTCCATAGATCGACCGCGAGTCCGAGGCCGATCAGACCCCGCACGGCGTACCCCGCGCCAACGGTCACCCACAACAACACCGCGCCGACGCCGATCGGCGCGGACGCCGTAGCACCCTGGCCCGTGCTCAGCGACCGAAGAATCTCGTAGGCGATCGCGGCCCCGAAAACGCCCGCAACCGCGAAGCCGAGAACACCGCCCAGGTGAAGGCCCGGCACGGCGAAGATCAGCACACCGGTGACCGCCAACCTGGCCGCGGCTACGGCGCAGCTCGCCCCAACATGGGCACGGGCGCGGATCAACGGGCCCGGTAGACGTCTGCGCCCACTGCTCGACGGATGGTATTGATCGGCCACGAAACCGCGCACATCGTTCCACTGGTATCGGGCCTGATAAATCAGCAGCTCGACCACGGACACAACGACCAGTGCGCGAAGGACGGACGCTGTGCCGGCGCTCCCGGTTGCCAGCAAACCGAGGGCATAGGTGAGCGCGATGATCCCACCCTTGAACAGATCCTTCGGCCGCGGCAAGAGAAGGTAACGGGCCAGCCCGGGCTGCGGCGGCGGCGACATATTGCTCTCCCGCCGAGTCCGGATCTCGATTACCGCCACGCCCGAGGATTTCCCGCTATCCGCGCGAGCAAACACGTGCGCGACCCGATTGCGTGGTGTTTCGCCGTGACGGCGACCACTCCTCGGTTCAGCTAGCCGTTTGAGCCACCGGCCCCCGGGTAGACGCCAACAATGTCCTTCGCCGACTACCAGACCGAGTTGTACGAACAATCGCGACGTGGTCATCACCCCCAATTGCCCATCCGGTTCGACGAACTCGAAGCCAAGGCGATGGCCGCGATGCCGCCGAAGGTACGGGGATACGTCGTCGGCGGCGCCGGCGACGAGCACACCCAGCGCGCCAATTGCGACGCGTTCAAACGTTGGGGCCTCTACCCCCGCATGCTCGTCGCTCCCGACGAGCGCGACCTGGCTGTCGACCTGTTCGGTGTGCACCTGCCCGCGCCGGTGTTCATGGCGCCGATCGGTGTGCTGGGGGTTACCGCGCAGGACGGTCACGGCGACCTGGCGTGCGCCAAAGCCTCGGTGCGCACCGGCATTCCGTTTTTCGCCGGGACATTGTCGGCCGACCCGATGGAAGATGTGGCGGCCACCCTGGGCGACACCCCGGGTTTTTTCCAGCTCTACACCCCGCCGGACCGCGAGCTGGCGGCAAGCCTGGTGAAACGGGCCGAAGCGGCTGGATTCAAAGGCATTGCGGTCACCCTGGACACCTGGGTTACTGGATGGCGGCCCCGCGACCTCGCCGGCGGCAATTACCCGGACGTGCCCAGCGGCTGCTTGGCCAACTACACCACCGACCCGATCTTCCGCGAGTGGTTGCAACCGGGGGAAGACGCCACCGAGGCGGCGGTGCGCAAGCTGCCGCTGTTCGGTGGGCCGTTTCGGTGGGAGGACTTGGACTGGCTGCGCTCGCAGACAAAGCTGCCTCTGATGCTCAAAGGCATCTCCCACCCCGACGATGTACGGCGTGCGATAGATCATGGCGCCGACGCCATGTACGTGTCCAATCACGGCGGACGGCAAGCCAACGGCGGACTGCCCAGCTTGGATTGTCTGCCCGGTGTCGTAGCAGCGGCCGGTGATTTGCCGGTGTTGTTCGACTCAGGTGTCCGTAGTGGCGCAGACATCATCAAGGCGCTGGCGATGGGCGCGACGGCGGTCGGAATCGGCCGCCCCTACGCTTACGCGTTGGCCGTCGGGGGTGTCGATGGTGTTGTGCATGTCCTGCGCTCGATGCTCGCAGAGGCCGATCTGATCATGGCCGTGGACGGTTATCCGTCCCGCAAAGACCTCACACCTGACGCCCTTTGCCCGGTCCCTTACTCGTAAGCGCCACTGATCGGCGGAGTATGCCGCAGTCAGCCCTTGAGCCAGATGGCGCCGTCCAGAAGTACCCGGGCTCAGGAGACAGAACGTGGGGTGCGTTTCGCGGTCGCGGGTTCAGGCAACCCGCAAGCCAAGACCGACCGACCCGGAAAGTGTGGACTATGCGCATCGTTATCACCGGAGCCTCGGGCAACGTTGGAACGGCGTTGCTGCGCAGACTTGTTGAGACCGATCGCGGTGACGAGCTGGTCGGTGTCGTGCGGCGGCCGCCCAGCCCGGTCGGTGTCTATCAGGGCGTGCAGTGGCATGGGCTGGAGCTGGCTGACCCTCGCGCGGCGGACCAGCTCAAGGCGATCTTCGACGGCGCTGACGCCGTGGTGCACTTGGCTTGGGGCTTTCAACCGACACGGAATACCGAATACCTACGGAGGCAGGGTGTCGGCGGTAGCACCGCCGTCCTGGAAGCCGCCCACGCCGTGGGAGTCGGTCACTTACTGCACATGTCGTCGGTCGGTACGTATGCCGCAGGTCGCTACGGCCAGCGAGTGGACGAATCCTGGCCTACCACAGGCATTCCCACATCTCCCTACAGCCGTAACAAGTCCGCCGCAGAGGCCCTGCTCGACAACTACGAAAAGCAACACGGTGAAGCCGGTGTGCCCATCACCCGGATGCGCCCGGGATTCATCGTTCAGCAGGACGCCGCGAGCGGCTTGATGCGCTACGCGCTGCCCGGGTTCGTCCCCATGCTTGCGGTGCCGCTGCTGCCGCTGCTGCCGCTGGACCGACGCTTGTGCATTCCGCTGGTTCATGCCGACGATGTCGCCGACGCGTTCATCGGCGCGATGGACCGCCGTGCCGTCGGGGCGTTCAATCTGGCTGCCGATCCGCCCGTGCGCCGCGACGACGTCGCCAGAGAACTAGGCGCAAGAACGGTTCACGTGCCGTCCGCAGTCCTGCGAACACTCGTTGACCTCAGCTGGCGGGCCCGACTTCAGCCGATCGACCGTGGTTGGCTTGACATGGCTTTCACCGTTCCGCTGCTGGACTGCTCACGAGCGGAACGCGAGCTGGACTGGCACGCCCAGTGGTCGTCGACCGCCGCTCTGGCCGACGTACTTCACGGCGTCGCGAAACAAAGCCACACCGAGAGTCCACCGCTGCGTCGCCGCTCGATGCTCGAGCAACTACACCGCGACATCACCAAGGGACAGATCACCAGCAGGCATCTGCCCTAGAGTTCCGCGGCGCTCGGATCACTTCTTGTCGCGGGGGAGTCGGCAGCCGGTGTATCCGGAGACGACGAGGTTCCCTCGGTACCCGACTTTGATGAATAGCCCGGTGGGGCCATAGAAACCGACATCGTGATTACCGGGCTCGTCTTTCATGACCTGCATCTGAGTGGCCTCGAGCTGGGCGGCGACGCCTTTTGCGGCCTCCTGGATCTTTGCCCACGTTGGCTCGGAGACAACGACATTCGTCGCGACCGCGTCCGGCAGGAAGTATCGTTTACCGTCAGTTTGTTCGTAGGGTCGCTCGCAGTTGTCCCCTGAGCCCTCGTGCGGAGTCTCCCAGGTAATGCTCGGGATGAGCTGGCTTGCCGTAGCGGTGATCTGGGTGATCGCAACTTGGACCTGCGTTTGGGTGTCTTCGAAAGACGGTAGGGATTTCAGGGTTTCGGTGGCCTTGGCGGCGGCGGTCGGCGGGGTCGGTTCGTAGGGCTGTTTCATGTGGCATCCTCCTACGGCTAGTGCGGTGACGGCCGCGGCGCCGATGAATAACGCGCGGGACCCTCGGTTGGGCGGGTTTGGCATGAGCTTGTCTTTCATTTCTGCGGCACCGCTTGATTGCCGAGCCCGGCGAGGACGGCGGCGATGTTGTAGTTGGTCGTTCTGAGTCCGCCTCCGTCGGGGAAGCGCGGGTAGTCGCTATGGCCATGCGCCCCTTGCAGATTCAGCGTCCCGCCATGACCATCGGAGATCACGGATGGTGCGGTACCCAGGTGGGTGAAGTTGGGATTAGTAGCCGGGTTCGACCCGAAGTGGCCTGCGCCGGAGGCATCCGCCCCGGCCAGGGCGTCCTCAGCAAGGATGTTGAACGGCGGCGGCAGCAGCGGGGCCACCCCATGTGCGATCGGTGGGCCGTCGTAGACCCACTGGATCGGGTCGTCGGGGGTTTCCATGGTGAATACGTGGCCGGGCTGTAGATGCAGCTGCTGGGGTGCAGAGGCTTCGATACCGGGGGAGCCGTAGAACAGCGCCCGTGACACACCGTGATCGCCGGGTTCTTGAAGCGCGAGACCCGTGGTCAGCGAGCCATAGGAGTGCCCGATCGCGGTCAGATCCGCAGGCCCGTCGTGGTGGGCGGCTTGTATCCCGTCGTAAAAGCCGGCCAAATCGTGGGCACCCGCGCGAGCGATGTCGTCGTGACTGACTCCCCACCCACCGGCAAGCGAGGCGCCGGGCTGATCGAATCCGGACACCTGCGGAGGGTCATACCCGATCCACGCGATCGCCGACACGCTGTCGTTCGCGTGGCCGGGGGTGAGGCTGAGCTGCCGCAGCGCCTCTGTTCTAACGTTGGTTGCCTCCGAGGCCATGCCTTCGATGGCGCCATGCACGGTGGTGTTGAGTCCCGGTGCGGTGACCGAGACGTGGGTGGCCGTGTCGGGATCACCGACAGCGATCGCGGCGCGGGCCTGCTTACCGGTTTGAGTGTCCAGCAACATGAGCTTGCGGTCGGGGCTCGCCTGAACGGCTTTGCTGACGGCCTGCAAATCAGGAAGGTACTTGGATTCGCCACGCGCAGCGTCACATTGGCGTTGCCAGGCCTCGTAGGCAAGGCGATCGTCGAAGATCGCGCCAGGCTCATTCGGTGACGGAATATTGTGCCCTTGGGCCCAGTCGGGGTGCTGGGCTCTGAGTGCGTCGGCGCGCCCGGCGGCGGCGGTGGCGCTGGTGAGCTGATCGGCGAGATTGAGCCGGTTGTAGTGATCCCGGTCGTTGGCGGCCATGCCGTTGGCGTTGCCGATGTTGTGATTCTGGCTATTCAGCCAGTCCTTCTCTTCGGGCGTCAGTTTGTCCCACAGGTCGTGAAGTTGTTTTGGGTCGGTCGGCAGTGGCTGCGACAGCGCCTGCTGAATCTGCGGTCGATTGTCATGTGGGGCCGCCGGCATGGGCACGTCGCCGTCGGCCATGTTGATCGCTGCCGCCAGCTGGGCGTCGACCGAATTGGCTTCCGCCAGAATCGCGTCCAGCCGCGGCTGCAGCTGCATTTCGGCGATGAGCGCCTCCATCGGGGGACCCTTGAACGATGAACCGGGCACGACCTTGTTGCTCACTGGATCGATCGTCAAGTGCAATTCGGCGGCGTCGGCGCGCAGTGCCCGCAATTCAGACTGCACGTGCTCAATGTCATTGGCTGCCTTACCCGCCGCCTTCGCCACTGTCAGAGATTCGTTCCCGTGAGCGTCGAGGTCTTGCCGGATCGACGCATTGAAATGTTTGCGCGCCTCGGCGGTAGAACCTTCCCAGGTGTCGAACACCGCCAAACTGCTCAACTGTCGCGATGCCTCCAAGGTGGCTGCGCCGCGGGCGCCCGCGGCATGGAACACCTCGCGTACCGACTCCGCGCTCCACCGCTCGATGTCAGCCACAGTCACTGTCACGGCGAAACCTACACCTTCACGTGGCGGCTGAACTGCGTGTCAGCGCCCATCGGAAACTCCCTCGTCGAGATACCGCTGACTATGCAGTAGCAGTACCGAAATATTCGCGCAAGTCTCTATCATCCCGGCCATGCACACCGGCGTATCCGGTGAAACCGGCGGCAACAACGACGTTCAGCTACGTGCCGGCTGCCGATTCGAGGATGGTCCGGGCGCACAGTGCGGGATCGTCGATCATCGGGCAGTGGCCGACTCCGGGAAGGATCACGAAATCTGCGTGCGGTAAGCGTTTCTGCGCTGTTGCACCGTTGACCCGCAGGGGAAAGATTCGGTCATGCTCGGCCCACGCCAGCGTTGTCGGACATGGCAGCGGATCAAGCGGCGCGATGCTTTCGGATGTGCCGAGCAAGTCATCGGCGACATCACAGCCGATCAGATCGCGCAAAGATTCGATGGCTTGCCGGGGTGTGAGCCGTTCGGCGTGCGTCGCGATATCCCGCATGCCGATGTGGCGCACCGCTGCCGACCGGAAGGCGACAGGGGCGAGCGGCTGAATAGCGCGGGAGAGGTGCCCGAGGCGCCGGATCGTGCGGGTCGCTCGCGTTTCGTCGGGGCTGCCGGGCGTCCAGAAGCCGGCCGGGGAGAACGCGCACACCGAGCGTGCCCGACCTCGTCGAGCCAGCTCGATCGCCATCCAGCCACCCATCGAGTTGCCGGCGATATGGACGCTCTGGTGGCCGTGGTGGTCAAGGAGCGCTTCGGTGGCGTCGGTGAGGGCCCTAATGCTGGCCTGGCCGGTGAATCGGGGTCCGCCACGATGGCCCGCCGCGGTGGGAACCAGCAGTTCGAAATGCTCGGAAAGCAACGGGGCGACGTCGCTCCAGGCGGCAGCCGACATCGTCACACCGTGTAACAACAACAGCACAGGCTTCATCACGACCCGTCCGGTCAATTGCGTCGGTCGGCGAAGCCGGGCGGTAAGTCCTTCGGAGCGGTGTCGATAACGGTCTCGTCGTCGATGCCGACGTATTCGTAGAGCGTGATATCGGCGAACTCGGGGACGACGTACAGCGGATAGGTCGGTCCGGCGTCGCGGTAGGTGCGCATTTCGTCGAGGTGATCGTTTTGGAAGACAACCGTTTTCGAGCCGTCGATCCGGATCCACTGCGGGAAGAAGATTGTGCCGTGCAGCCGGCGCAGCCGTGGCATCACGTTGACGACGACGCTCGTTCCAGTGGGTTCGGTCCAGGACAACTTGTAGACATCTGCCGCCACGGCGACAAGGTCGACCGGCTGGTCCTTGACCCAACGGCCACCGACGTGCCCGCTGTGGATCCGGTAGTCGATCGTCACGTCGTTCTTGACATACATCTCGTACTGCCATCCATTGGCGTAGGTGTATATGAACCGATGTCCCACCAGACCTGCGATCTCCGTCCCATGATGCTCCACCGCTCGAGGCTAACCCAAAATAGTTTTGTAAGGAAACCAGTTTGTGACAACTAATCCGCCCAGCACCGCTGCAGCGCTGTCCCGAGTCTTGGGTCCGTTGCGCCGTGCAGTGCTGCGAGCGACACGGTCCGCAGCCGGTCTCCCTGATCTCGCCGACCCACACATCGAAATGTTGCGGATCGTCGCGGACCAACCTGGCATCAGCCCCAATGCGATAGCCACTCAGCTCAGGCTCGCTCGACCGACCGTCAGCAACTCGATGCAGACGTTAAGACATGCCGGCTTGATCACCGTCCGCCACAGCGAGGCCGACTCGCGACGAGTCCACGTCAGCCTCACCAAAAGAGCCGAGCATTTACTCGGTCGCTACGACGCGGTCAGCGAGGAGATCCTTACCGCCGCATTGGATAAGTTGACGCCCACCGAACGGGCCGCGGTGGCCGCCGCCTTGCCTGCCCTCTCGAAGCTTCAGATCACGCTTACTTCGTGATGTCGCCGATGACCTTCGACGCCGAAACACTTTAAGAAGCAATGGTTTGCCGTGTCAGGCGCTGCGTCGGCGAATCCACAACGCACTCTGGATTGACGTTGGCATCGCACGTCGTAGAGCCAGCAGGGCTGCCGTGATGTCCGCTGCCGTGCACGATCGTTGCCAGGTCAGATCGGGTACCCGATTCCTACCGGAGAAGCAGTTCTGACTTGGAAAGGCGGAAAGATCATGGCGTCAGACAATGTGGTGGAGGTCCGGTTCGGCAACCCGGGCAATGTGCTGGAGGTCCAGGTCGGCACGGTGGAGGTCGATGTACCCAGGTCAGTCGGCTATTTCGGTGGGCTGGCCGCTGCCGTCGGATTGGGGTTGCTCGAGCCGCCGCTAGCGTTGTTCATTGCGGCGGTTCCGGCGTTCAAGGCGTTGACTAACAGTGCCATGCCGCGAGCTGTCCGCATCGTCGCTGAAGTTCTCGAAGGCGCCGCCAAGCCGGTGGGAAGCGACGCCGACGGCGTCATTCAACTGAGGGACGAGACATCGGACGACACCAGTGTCGCAAAGGTCGCCCCCCGAACCGCCGCCAAGCGGGCAACTCGGCGCAGCGGCGGCCGCAAATAATCGGCTGCGGTCAAGTCCAACAAGAATGCCGTTGGCGGCGTCGAGCATGAGCGCCGTGCAGCGAATGTTCGGTGGTAATGGGTGAGTTCATCATCGGAATCCTGGGTCGGTCGCGCGATGCCGAGGCGCGCAGCTGTCGCGCTCGGAGCGGGGTTTCGAGGGTTTCAGCGAGCAGGATTCTCGGCTCACTCGCGGCGGCGTACCCCGCAGCCGCCGGCTTAATCGACCATTCTGAGGTTTACCGGCGTGTGCAACACCGCGCCGTTGTCGGCTGTCGTTGCGGCCATGGGGGTACTGTTGGCCCTAGTTAAGGGCGCTCAGACCCCAGCCGTCCGTTGGAACTCCTTCCAGGAGAGGCATCGGCTGATGGAACGCTACGACGCTTCACCGTCGTACGAGGATTTCCTGCACGCGTTCAAAGATGCGCTCGACCGGGTGCTGGCGGGCCAGATGTTGCCGCCGATGTTCGCGATGTTCGACGCGGCGCTGACACATGCGCTGCTCGATATTGCCCGCGCTGTGCGCGAACAGCGCCCAACCCAACCCCACGTCAACCGTGCCTGTATCGCTTTTGCCAGGTGCGCGGCAGACCACGACCGGAAGCCAACACATGCCGCCAAACCGATGGCGAAAGCGTGTCTACCCGAGTAGCGCCAGCCAGGCTGCGCATTGCTGATCACGCCTGGGCGGCTGATCCGCTGAAGAAGCTGCCCAGCAACGGTCGTCAACCAAGTGCCGCTGCTAAGACGCGCCGAACGTGGCGATTCGTCGATGTCGAGTTACGGGATGGTCATGGATCACAGTAAGGCTCCGGTGTTGGAAGCGTTGGCCGACTACCGGGAGGTCGGCCGGTACGGGTTTTCGCCGCCGGGGCACCGCCAGGGTCGCGGTACCGACCCGCGCGTGCTGAACACGTTGGGTGATCAGCCATTTCGTGATGACGTCTTGGCAAGCGGCGGCCTCGACGACCGCCGGTCGAGCCACGGCTACTTGAAGCAGGCGGAAGAGTTGATGGCTGACGCCGTTGGGTCGGATTACGCGTTCTTCTCCACCTGCGGCTCATCATTGTCGGTCAAAGCGGCAATGATGGCCGTTGCCGGCGGAGACGGCAGCCTCCTGGTCGGCCGCGACAGCCATAAATCCATCGTCGCCGGATTGATCTTCGCCGGCGTGCAGCCGCGGTGGATCACGCCTCAGTGGGATGCGGAGCATCACATCTCCCATCCACCCTCGCCGGAGCAGGTCGCCGAAGAGTGGGAACGCCACCCCGATGCGGCCGGCGCCGTGATCGTGAGCCCAAGTCCGTATGGCACCTGCGCCGACCTGTCCGGTATCGCGCGGGTTTGTCACGACCGCGGCAAGCCGTTGATTGTGGACGAGGCGTGGGGCGCTCACCTTCCGTTCCATGATGAACTACCTACCTGGGCAATGAATGCCGACGCTGACATCTGCGTCGTCAGCGTCCACAAGATGGGTGCCGGTTTCGAACAGGGCTCGGTGCTGCACCAACAGGGCGACCTGGTCGACGACAGCCACCTATCGGCATGTGCGGACTTGCTGATGACGACCAGCCCCAACGTCATGGTGTATGCCGCCATAGACGGATGGCGGCGACAGATGGTGGAACACGGTCACGAACTACTCGGCGCTGCACTGGATGTGGCGCGCGCCGTCCGCACCCAGATCGACCTCATTCCGGACTTGAAGGTTCTCGAGGATGAGTTGCTGGGCGCGCAGGCGTCCCACGACCTGGACCGCCTTCAGGTGCTGATCGACGTCGCGCGAACGGGAAGATCGGGCTACCAGGCAGCCGACTGGCTTCGCCGGCATTGCCAGCTCGATGTTGGCATGAGCGATCACCGGCGGATATTGGCGACGCTGTCGTTCGCCGACGACATGAGCACCGGCAGACGTCTTATCGAAGGTCTGCAGTCGTGGCGGCGAAGCGCGTACGACTTGGTGCCCCCGCCGGCGGTCGACCTACCAGCGCCCGGCGACCTGCAGTTGGAATCGGACTGCCTTCCCCGCGACGCGTTCTTCGCGCCCGCCGAGTCGGTTCCGCTGGAGGCGGCCGCGGGTCGAATCTGCGCAGAACAACTCACTCCGTACCCGCCGGGAATTCCGGCCGTCATTCCGGGCGAACGGCTCAACAAAGCAGTGATCGACTATCTGCGCAGTGGCGTCCTCGCCGGGATGAACGTACCCGACGCCACCGACACATCGTTGCAGACCATCAAAGTCGTTGCTTGACAGGCAATCTGACCATAGTCCGTTACGTTAATCGCGCTGCCCGGCCGGCGCACTATTCGCAGCTTTTTTCCGTTGTGCTTCGCATCCACTCGTCAGGCGAAACACGGCGCGATCGAGGATCGGAACGATGTCGGTGACGTCGATCTCGCCGGCAGTGAAGCGGCCCAGTAGTCCGTACACCAGGGTCGAGATGACGGTGTCCAGGTCGGCAATGAAACTCTCCTCGATGTCGCCGAGCACTTCGAAGAATGCCGGCACGGCCATATCGAGGCCGTGGCGAACGAGTTGTTGCCCGCCCGGCGTTGCCCGGGCACGGAAGTAGGCCGTGAGCATGCTCGGGTGCTCTTCCCACGGGAGAAAGATGGTGCGCAACATGCGCATCAGGCCGGCGTACAGCGATTCGTCCGGTTCGTGCCGCTGGCCTGCCAGCTTCGCGAATCGGTGCTCGTCCATCCACATCTGCACGGCGGCGGCGATCAGCTCGTCGCGGTTCGAGTAGCGCTTGTAGATAGTGGTCAGCGACGTCTGCGAGCGTCGGGCGACTTCGCGGAGTTGGACGGCGTCATAGCCCTGCGTCTCCAAAATATCCACGACGGTGTCCAGAATTCTAACGTCGCGCAGCCGCGCGTCACGCGGCGCGCCATCGGAACCGGCCACTGTGCACAACACCCTTGCCGTCGGGAAGTAACGCAGTTACTCTACCGGAGATAACACGGTTACTCCAGTCCGCTGGTCGCCGTGCCCGGCGCAACGAAGCGAGGACTGATGGGTCGTTTGGACGGCAAGGTCGCATTCATCACGGGGGTAGCCCGCGGTCAAGGCCGCAGCCACGCTATTCGCTTGGCGCGCGAGGGCGCCAACATCATCGGCGTCGACATCTGCGCAGATATCCCCGCCAACCACTATCCGATGGCCAGTCGGGCAGAACTCGATGAGACGGTCGATCTCGTCGAGGCCGAGGGCGGCAAAATGCTGGGATCGATCGCCGACGTGCGCGACTTCGATCAGATCAAGTCCGCGGTGGACGCCGGCGTCGACCACTTCGGGCGCCTCGACATCGTCCTGGCCAACGCGGGCATCGCGCCGGTGGGCTTTCGCGAGCTGAGCATCGAAGAAGAGCTGGCGCAGTGGAGAGCTGTCGTTGGGGTAAACCTCGACGGCGCGTATCACGCTGCGCAGGCGGCGATCCCGCATCTGCTGGCCGGCAACCGCGGCGGGGTCATCATCTTCACCAGCTCTACGGCAGGGCTGAAAGGTTTTGGCGGCCTGCAAGGCGGCGGGTTGGGCTATTCGGCGTCCAAGCACGGCATCGTCGGGCTCATGCGCACGCTGGCGAACGCCTTGGCGCCGGCTAGTATTCGGGTCAACACGGTGCACCCGACGGCGGTCAACACCATGATGGCCGTCAATCCCGCTATGACGGAGTTCCTGGAGAACTATCCCGGTGCGGGCGGACATCTGCAGAACCCGCTGCCGGTCGAAATGCTCGAGCCGGCCGACATCAGCGCTGCGATCGCGTACCTGGTCTCCGACGAGGCCAAGTATGTGACTGGTGTGACCTTTCCGGTCGACGCCGGCTTCTGCAACAAGCTATGAGCCGCAACAACATCGATGGCGACGAGCACCTGAGCGGACGGGCAGCGGGCAAGCGTGTATTGGTGACCGGGGCCGCGCGCGGGATGGGCCGCAGTCACGCGGTGCGTCTGGCCGAGGAGGGCGCCGATCTGATACTGGTCGACGTCTGCGCGTCGCTGCCTGAGTTGGAATATCCGCTGGCCTCGCGCGAAGATCTCGACGAGACCGCCCGCCTGGTCGAAAAACACGACCGCCGCGCCGTCACCAGAGTGGTCGACATCCGCAACGCCGACGCTTTGACGGCAGCGGTCGCAAGCGGTGTGGAAGACCTCGGCGGGCTGGATGCGGCGGTGGCCAACGCCGGCGTGCTGACAGTCGGCACCTGGGATACGACGACTTCCGAGCAATGGCGCACCGTCGTTGATGTCAATCTCATCGGCACCTGGAACACCTGCGCCGCGGCACTTCCGCACCTGGTCGCTGCCGGCGGCAGCCTGATCCTGATCAGCTCGGCGGCAGGCCTGAAAGGCACGCCTTTGCACCTGCCCTACACCGCGTCCAAGCACGGGGTCGTCGGACTGAGCAGGGCGCTAGCCAATGAGCTTGCCGCGCAGAATGTTCGGGTCAATACCGTGCATCCCACCGGAGTGGCGACGGGGATGCGCCCAGAGTCACTGCAGGGGTTGCTGGGCGAGACGCGACCGGATCTGATCCCGATTTTCTTGAACGCCCTTCCCGCTGTCATGGCTGAGCCGATCGACATCAGCAACGCGGTGCTGTTCTTGGTCTCCGACGAGTCCCGATTTGTGACCGGACTCGAATTCAAAGTCGACGCCGGCGTCACCCTGCGGTGATTCCCGCATCCAGAAGCAGAAAGCCAGACGATGACAGCAATCGACACTGAACGTTCCCAGCGGGGCCGACGGTTGTTCGCTGAAGTGATGACCTTCGATCCGCCCGAAGACACCAGTCCAGCGGTCGTTGCCGGTCTGCTCGATGTTGTCTTCGGCGAGATCTGGTCGCGCCCGATTTTGAGCCGGCGCGATCGACGTTTCGTCACGCTGGCGTGCGTGGCCGCCGGCGACGCCGAACAACCGCTACGCGACCATATCTACGCATCCCTCAACAGCGGTGACCTGTCGATCACTGAAATACAGGAGACGGTCTTGCATTTCGCGGTGTACAGCGGGTGGCCGAAGGCCTCGCGGTTCAACATGATCGTCGACGAGCAATGGGATCGCATTCACCGTGAGCGCGGCGAGTCGGCGCCGCAGCCCGAGCCACTGCTGCCGCTCGTCACCCCGAGTGACCCCGAGGAACGCCTGCTCGGTGGAGAGCAATCATTTCGCGACGTCAACTGCGTGCCGTACGTGCCGACCCGCGACAACCCGTATTCCGGCGCGGGCATCTTGAACTTCGTGTTCGGCGAGATGTGGCTGCGTCCGGGGCTGGGAATGAAGGAGCGACGGCTGATCACCGTGGCATGCGTGGCCATTCAGGACGCGCCCATACCGATCCTGAGCCACGTCTACGCCGCACTGAAAAGCCGCGACGTTTCGTTCGACGAAATAGACGAATTGGCATTGCATTTCGCGGCCTACTACGGCTGGGCCAAAGCCTCACATCTCAACGAGGTGATCACCGAGCAAAAGCAGCGCGTCCTCAGTGAGTGGGCAACCGAAGCTCAGGAAACGAGCTCCTAGTCCGGCGGCTCGTTCTCCGAGACGCGGGTGGTCGGGGCATTTTCCCGGTCGCTGGGCTTGCCGGGTACTCCCTTCGCTTCTCGTTCGCCGGCAACTTTTTCATCGAGCTCATCGACGATGTTCTCGAGCTCGTTGGCCCGACTCACCGGATCTTCTTTCTCAGGTTCCGTCATATCGCTTCCATTGGCTTCAGAGCATTGTCCAGCGGCCGCCGTCGATGCCAGGTTAGAGCTAGCCATACCCGGCCGAGCGACTTGGTAACCCGCGGCCGGCGCGTAGACACGACGTCACCGGGAGCCGTTTCGGGCCGGCGGCGAGGGCTGAAGGCCGACCGTCCTGCGTCGCTGGAGGCCAGCCGCCGCGACCGGTCCCGGCGGGGTTTGCGCGGTCCCTAACCGGGTATTGCATCTCATGGCGCAGGCGGGCCGCGGCGCCACCCACCGCGAACTTCAGCCCATGGTTCGGTCTTCCGCGAACTGCAGTTGCTGGTTCGCGTTGCAAACTCGGATGTCCACCGAGTTTCGACATGCCTAGGAGGCGCGTCGCATGTTCGTTCACAACAAAGATCTGCAGTTCGAGGTTCGGGTCGACGCACCTGATCCACGGTTTGCATCA
>JAVHWH010000360.1:0-12577 GCA_032159915.1 Mycobacterium sp. | reverse complement strand
CCGCGGGCGGCCGAGAGGGAACATGGTGATCCCAGTTCAGTGGAGACTCGAAGACGAAATGCGCAATTGCGCTGTTGAACTGCGACAACTCGCATACACCCTGCAGAACGGGGTTGGTGAACACGATCTGCTCCGGCTGTCGGAGCGGATGCGCGCCGCAGCCGATGGGGTTGTGCCGCGCGGCTCTTAATTGCCTGGGGCGCCAGGTGGTTTCGAGGGCCGGCCTTCACCGGTCAAGTACTTCGGGCAGTACTCACCGGCGGCGAGCATGATGAACTCGGCCGCTCCGTTTCCGCGGAACGACGGGTTGCGGAGCTGAAGGTTTTTCTCGATGTCGGTATCGGGAGTCCCTTTGTCGACCAACTGGCAGACGTCCTTGGCGACCGCGACCGCTTGAGCCGGATCTTGATAGCTGAGCCCGGCCGTGGTCAGTTGCTGGAGGAAGTCGGCGTCATTGTTGGGAGCAGGGTCGGCGTATGCCGGCGCAGACACGGCGAGCATGGTGGGGACGCTGAGCAGCATCAGCAGACGTTTCATGACGCCCGAGTCTTCCAAAGACGCGAGTGAGGCGCAGCCCACTGTGCAACATCTCGCCCGGTAGCCGATCCACGTTCAGCAATCGTTAACGCCGACGTGGGTCGCCCGACGCTTTCAACGCTGGTGTCATTCCGCATCGCGCTCGGCGTCGGCCACCGTCAAGGGCAGCGCCAGTTCTTCGAGTGGACGTTGCTCGGCGTTGATACCGAGCCACAGCTCCACCAAGCCCGCGACAGCCATGACGGCCGCTCCGATCAGGAACGACCACATCACCTCGCTGCGCTGGCCGGATTCGATCAACTGACCGAAGAGCAGCGGCCCGCTGATGCCACCGATCGCGGTGCCCACAGCGTAGAAAAAAGCGATCGCCAGTGCCCGGGTCTCCATCGGGAAAATCTCGCTGACGGTCAGGTAGGCGGCGCTCGCGCCGGCCGATGCCAGGAAGAACGTCGCGGCGAGCACGCCGATGAATGCCCAGACCCCACCGGTCTGGGTGACGAAGAGGACCGCCAGTACAACGGCCACAACGGCAGAGCCGACGTAGGACATGGTGATCATCGGTTTACGGCCAATGGTGTCGAAGAGCCGACCGAGTATTAGGGGCCCGAGGAAGTTGCTCAGTGCCCACAGCACGTAGAACTGCGGCACCTTTGCGGCGTCGACGTGGTAGAAGCCACTCAACAATGTGCCCAGATTGAACGTGACGCCGTTGTAGAGAAACGCCTGCCCGATGAACAGCGCCAGCCCGAGAACCGCGCGGCGGGGGTAGAGCGTGAATGCCACTCTGGCGATTTCGATGAATGAGATCGTCTCGCGCTGGCGGACTTTCAGAGGTCGCCCCGGCGGCGCTGGCAGCGACTGGCCCGTTTCCCGCTCGATGTCAGCCTCGATCGCCCCGACGACCCGCTCGGCTTCCTGATTGCGGCCGTGGATGAATAACCAGCGGGGGCTTTCTGGAACGTTGCGCCGAACCAACAGGACGAAGATTCCGAAGATGGCGCCGATACCGAATGCCAGGCGCCACCCGATGTCAGCGGGAAAGTTCGAGGTGTTCAGCAGGAGAAGCGCAGCGCCCGCGCCGGCAGCCGACCCCAACCAGTAGGTCCCGTTGATGATGAGATCCACCCGACCGCGCACCCGTGCCGGGATCAACTCGTCGATCGCTGAATTGATCGCGGCGTATTCGCCGCCGATGCCGGCGCCGGTGAAGAACCGGGCGAGAAAGAAATACCACGGCGCGAACGCAAAGGCCGTCGCAACGGTCGCGGCCAGATACACCGCCAGAGTCAGGATGAACAGATTTCGCCGCCCGAAGCGGTCAGTCAGATGGCCGAAGAACAACGCGCCGAGGCACGCTCCGGCGATGTAGAACGCGGCGGCCGTACCGATGTCTGCAGCGGTGAGCACGATCCCGCTGCCTTTTTCGGTGAGGCGAGAGGACACGTTGCCGACCATCGTCACTTCGAGACCGTCCAACACCCACACGCCACCGAGGCCGACGACGACACGCCAGTGAAACCGCGACCACGGCAGGCGGTCAAGACGCGCCGGAACGTGCGTAGTGATGATTCCGGTCTGGGCGCTATCGCTCATGATCCTCCGTTTCGTCAGATCCCACCTGTACCCGCCCGGCGGTCGAGTTACCAACTCTTGCAGGCTCGGTCGCAAAGTTGCGCCCATATCGCCGAGCGGCCGTGTCGCGCACGTGGTGTTAGGTTCGAACCGCGGAGCAAAGGAGTGGGATGTGAGTACGTATTTCTGGGGCCTGCTCGCGCTGATCGCCCTGGCGGTGACATTTCTGCTGTTGTTGATCGGAACTGTCTACGCGCGGCGGCTGGAGGCGGAACCCAAGCTGCCTTTCGGCGAGGAAATCGGGGCCGCGCCGCGAGTCATCAAGAAGTTGCGCAAACGCGAGACCATGACACGAGAAGAGTTCGAGTACGCGCAGCGCATTGTCGCCATCCGCGGCAATCCCATGGCCTTCTGCATTCCCTTTACCTTGTTCGCGCTGTCGACCTACTACGTCTTCGGGTGTCTGGAATACCTGCAGGGAGCCACCCCGTCCGAGCGAACGTTCATCGGCGTGATTCCGATGTTCACCTCTTCAAACCTCGCCATCCAACTTCTGCGCGCCAAGCGACTCAAGGGTCGTCTCAAAACCGCGGAAGTGACGGCCTGAGGTCTGATCGACCAGCGCTGCCGACGGCGCTGCCAGGTGATACCGTTTCGCTTCGTAGTAGTCGTCTCCGTTCAGTACCTGGTCACGTTGCGACGGACGTGTATCAAGCTGGTTGATATGCCGCCAGGGGCGGTGATGTGGGCTCGAGAACACGAGGTCCGGGAAACGCTTTCGGAAAGGTGATCGAGTGAGTCCTCGGCCAAGCGGACGGGCTGTCCTGGCAAGAATCTGGATGCCGCTGGTTGCCGTGGTAGCCGTCAGCGTCGGCTTGGTGTGCATGTACAAGGTGCACCAATTCTCCGAGCCGGAGCCGGTCATCACGGTCAACGGTCCACAGGCGCCGGAGCAATTCAACGTCAAACGGCTCACGTATCAGGTGTTCGGCCCCGTCGGGAAGGCCGCGAAGATCGTTTATGTCGACATCGAAGGGCACCCGCATCCGGTCGATGTCACGTTCACGACGGAGCCCTGGACCCACGACGAGACCACCACACTGACAGTGGCATCCGGCGCCATTTCAGTGCACGTCCGCGGCGGTCCGCTGCGCTGCCGCATGCTGGTGAACGGCATGCCGCCACCGCCGGAGTCCGGCGTCCCAGAAGCTTCGGATAATCATCCGGACGCTGACGTCGAGTGCAGGGTGAAATCCGCGTGAGCGAACACCGGCTGGATGAACCCCGGGTCAAACGCCCGTTTTTTCCCAGGATGGTGCGTAGATTCGCGATACCACTCATCTTTTTCTGGGGTTTTTCCGCGGTGACGATGACTGCGTTCACGCCCAAGGTGGAAGACGTCGCAGAAGAACTCGCCGGCCCGATGGTCCCGCACTATGCGCCGTCGCAGCGGGCGCTGCTGCACATCGGCGAAAAGTTTCACGAGTCTGATTCGACGAACTTGACCATGGTGGTGTTCGAGGCGCAACACCGACGACTGGGCGACCAGGATCACGCGTACTACGACGATTTGATGAAGCGCTTCCAGCGCGACACCACGCACGTGCAGTACGCCATGGATCTCTGGGGCAAACCGTTCACGGCGGCCGGTGCACAAAGTGTGGACGGCCGCTGCACGTATGTGTTACTTCGTCTGGCCGGCGACATCGGCCAGATGGAGGCCAATGACTCGGTCAACGCGGTCCGCGACATCATCGCCAAAGATCCGCCACCGCCGGGACTGAAGGCTTTCGTCAGCGGTGCGGCGCCACTGGCCTCGGATACGTTGAGCATCGCCAACTCGAGCTTGAACAACGTCACGATCATCACGATCCTGCTCATCCTGGTGATGTTGATGTTCGTCTACCGCTCCCCACCCACGCTGCTGCCCGTTTTGCTCGGCGTCCTCATCGAAATGCTTTTCGCCAAGGGGCTCATCTCATTCCTCGGGCATCACGGGTTGCTCGAGTTGTCCTCGTTCGCAGTGAACATCGTCATCGCACTGACCCTGGGGGCCGGGACCGACTACGGGATCTTCCTGATGGGTCGCTATCACGAGGCGCGGCTAGCCGGAGAGAGCCGAGAAGACAGCTTCTACATCGCCTACAAGGGCGTCACCCCGATCATCATCGGGTCCGGGCTGACGATCGCCGGTGCGTGTTACTGTCTGACGTTTGCGCGCTTGAACTACTTCCACACCATGGGCCCCGCTGTCGCGCTCACCATGCTCTTCACCATCGCCGCAGCGTTGACGCTTGGTCCGGCGATTTTGACGGTGGGCAGCCTGTTCGGGATGTTCGATCCGCGACAGGCCGCCAAGGCGCACGTGTACCGGCGGATCGGCGCGAGCGTGGTGCGCTGGCCGGTGCCGATCCTGGTAGCCAGCTCGGCCATCGTCATGCTGGGTGCGATCTTCGTGCCGAGCTATCGGCAGAACTACGACGATCGGCAGTACCAGCCGCATAATTCGCCGTCGAATCTGGGTTTCCAAGCCGCCGACCGTCATTTCCCCAAAAGCAAATTGTTCTCCGAAATGATCATGGTCGAAAGCGACCATGACATGCGCAACTCGGCCGACTTCATCTCGCTGGACCGGGTCAATAGAGCTCTGATCCGCCTGAATGGTGTGGCGATGGTGCAGGGCATGACCAGACCCCTGGGCCGACCGCTCGAACACGCCAGCATTCCCTACTTGTTCACCACTCAGGGCAGCGGCAACGGTCAACAGCTGCCGTTCAACAGGGAGCAGAACACCAACACCGACCAGCAAGCAGAGATCCAGTCGCACTCCGTCGAGGTGTTGCGCAAGGAGATCGTTTTCTTCCAGAAGGTGTCCGATGAGCTCCACCAGACGGCTCTCACCATCGCGGATCTGCAGAAGGTCAGCGAAGACGTACGGGACGACGTATCGAATCTCGATGATTTCTTCCGCCCGATCAAGAGTTATTTCTATTGGGAGAAGCACTGTTTCGACATTCCAATCTGCTGGACCTTCAGATCGGTTTTCGACACGATCGACCAGATCGACAAGTTGGCCGAAGACATCAACTTCGCCCGGATCTCCATCGAGGAAGTCGACAAGACGTTCCCGAAGATCATCGCGCAGCTCAAAGCCACGGCCGACGACACCGAGGCCTTGAAGGCGAAGTTGGTCAACTCGTACGGTTCTGCCGACCTTCAGTCGCTGGCGACCGAGCAGACGTACGACGACTCGATCAACGTTGGCAACGACTGGGACAAGTCCCGCAGCGACGACTTCTTCTATATCCCGCACGAGGGCTTCGATAACGAAGACGTCCGAACCGGCGAGAAGCTGATGATGTCCCCGGACGGCAAGGCGGCTCGCTTCATCGTCACCCACGAGGGTGACGCGATGGGCCCCGAAGGGGTCGAGCATGTCGAGATGTTCCCCGATGCCATCAAAACGATTCTGAAGGAGACGTCGCTGGCGGGCGCTCGTGTCTACATCGGCGGTTCGGGAGCCACCGACAAGGACATCAAGGGATACGCCGCATCGGATCTGCTCATCGCGGCGATCGCTGCGTTCGTGCTGATCTTTTTGATCATGATGTTCATCACGCGAAGTCTGGTGGCGGCGTTGGTGATTCCCGCGACGGTGGCCTTCTCCTATGCCGGTGCGTTCGGGTTGTCGATCCTGCTCTGGCAGCACCTGATCGGGCTGCCGTTGCACTGGCTGATCTTGCCGCTGACGTTCATCATCCTGGTGGCGGTGGGCTCGGACTACAACCTGCTGCTGATCAACCGGGTCAAGGAAGAGCTTCACGGTGGATTGCACACCGGCCTGATCCGCGCACTCGGCAGCACCG
The DNA here is from genome assembly GCA_032159915.1 of Mycobacterium sp. GTDB lineage: Bacteria > Actinomycetota > Actinomycetes > Mycobacteriales > Mycobacteriaceae > Mycobacterium. The sequence goes on along the minus strand of JAVHWH010000360.1, from coordinate 6,602 downwards.
GCGGGGTGGTGACATCGGCCGGTCTGGTGTTCGCGTTCACCATGTTGGCCATGCTCACAAGCGGTCTCCGAACCATCGGTCAGATGGGTTCGACCGTCTGCATCGGTCTGCTGCTCGACACGCTGATCGTGCGTTCGTTCGTCGTGCCGTCCATCTTGGCCATCCTGGGCCCGTGGTTCTGGTGGCCCACAGTCGTGCGTCGTCGCCCGCAGACGCAACCGGCCAACCCCTAGACGTCACCTGCTCGTAAGAATCGCTGGGCAGAATTGGAAGTTATGCCGACGCCATCAAGCCGAGTGCTCCAATTGCGGGCAGTCGACCTCACCAACCGCTTACCCGGATACCAACTCCGCGAGTACGGCGAAGGTGACAACGCGTGGAAGCGCGTCACCACACGAGTCGTCTGCGAATTGGCCCCACACGAGGGCGGTTTCCTGCCGGAACTCTGCACGGTGAAGTTCACCGACGGCTCAGAGCGCTATTTCAATCCCAACGACAAGGTGGAAATCAGGCCCTGATCTCTCCTCAGTCGGGAATCTTGACGGCATAAAGGCTGTGGGTGCCCTGCAAGCCCTTGAGTTCGGCTTCGCGGGGCGCGCACAGATCGATATCGGCCGCCCCGTCGACAGCCTCTCGCACCGCCTCGCTGATCAAAATCTCGCCGCCGCCGGCTTGGTCAGCAATACGGGCGGCCATCGCCACGTTGCGCCCGAACAAGTCGTCTCCGCGTCTGACTGAGGGCCCGAGGTGGATCCCGACCCGGACGCGGATCCCGCCCCACTCGTCGGCGTTCTTCAGCAGTGCTCGCTGGACGGCAATGCCCCACCGCACGGCCTGCTCGGGATCGGCGAAGGCGATCATGAAGCCGTCGCCCTGGGTTTTGATGACGTGGCCGCCGTGATCGGCGACAAGTTTCTCGAGGAGCCGATTGTGTCCCTCCAGGACCTTCACCCAGGCCTTATCCCCCAGTTCTTCGTTGTGAACTGTGGAGTTCTCGATGTCGGAGAAGGCGATCACCACGTCACCGTCAGCGGTCAGGCGTGCGAGGTCTGGACGCTCTACTTGCGCCCATCCGGCCAGATCTTCGATGGAGTTACGGACGGTGGCGCCAATGCCTTTGGTGATCAGCGAGTCGGCTGTCCGCCACGCCGTCCTGATCGCGAATGGCGCGAGCCCCGGACGACGTCGACGGCGACCAGACGTGACTTGGCGGCTGCGCTGCAACTCGGTCCGCGCCTGGCCCAGCTGGTGGCGGGAGACAATCAACAGAACCCCCAGCGCGATCAGCCCGCCGAGCTCGGCGACTGCGATGCCGCTCGTCAGCACCAACGTGTTCATCGATAGCCGGCCGCGAACGGTGTTGTCACCGGTTGATTATGACCGGCGGGGCGCGCGACCCACACCGGCACCGGGCCCGCGCGATCCTCAGCTACCTTGAAGTAACCTGTCCTACCCTGACTGGCACTGACACTGCAGGAGGATTGACCGATGACCCGTGCTCGCGTTCTGATCGCCGCCGGCGTCGTTCTCCTGCTGATGTCCTTGTTCGTCAATGTGCCACTGCACGGGGTGCTCGGCATGGCAACCAGCGCCGTGGTGTCGATGGCTCTGCTGGTTGCGGGCGTCGCAGCGGTCGCGAACGGGGTTGCCCAGTTGCGTCGCTTCAGAGGCCGTTAGGGACGAGCGGCTCGTCATCCACCGTGACTAGTGCTGACCGTCCTGAATGGCGGATGCGGGTTGCACTGTCGCGATCGCGCTGAGGCCGGTAATCGAAAGCACCCGCATCAAAAAGGGATGCACGATCAGGTGCAGGCGGTCGATCTCGTCGGCGTGTTTGAACAGCACGTTGATGCCTGCGCTGTCCAGGTATTTGACCGCACTCATGTCCACTGTTATCGGTCGGCTACTGCCTTCGCTGGCTGCTTTCAACGCCGCGGTGAATGTGTGGATGTTGCTGACGTCTATTTCGCCCACCGCAATCACCCGAGGTGTCCCGTCGACGCCACGGTCGGTGTTGAGGTTGAGCGGGGTCATCATTACGTGATCCTTGCGTACATGTGAACTGTAGTACCGGCGTCGTTGGAATGGATGCTCAAGTCCTGCACCAGACATCGCATCAGCGACAGGCCGCGACCGCGATGCTCGCTCGGCACATGATGCGGTGTCTTCCAGACGCCGCTGTCGATGACGCTGACGTGAAGCCCGTCGACGACGGCGATCGCACGTAGCGAGATGATGCCCTCAGGACGAGCGCGGTGGCCGTGTTCGATGGCGTTGGCGACGGCTTCGCCGGTAGCGATGAGCATGTCTTGAATCTGGGCGGGCGCAACGCCCACCTCGCTCAGCCACGTTCGTAAGGCCGCTCGGCTGGGAGCCAAATGCCGGACATCAGCGGTGAAGTCCATCTTCAGTGGAGCCGGCTGCCGATACAGCAGGATGGCCACATCGTCGGGGTAGCCGCCGGCGGGTTCGAGTCCGGCCATCAGTTCATCTGCGACGTCATCGAGTGTGCGCGACCCTCCGCCTCCGACAAGGTCGGCGGCGCGTGCCATGCCGTCTTCGAGAAGGCCACCGCGGCGTTCGACCAGTCCGTCGGTATAAAGCAACAGCGTCGAGCGCGCCGGCAGGGTGACATGGGCTTCAGGTCGCGGGACGTCCGACCGGATCGTCAGGGGGAATCCCTGTCCGCTTTCCAGCATTTCGGTGCCACCGTCGGCATGCACCATGATCGCCGGCGGATGCCCCGCGCTCGAATACACCAGTTCGCCCGTCGACAGCGTCAACACGGCGCAGAACGCCGTGGTGCAGTCGGCCCCGGGAAGTCGCTCCGCGAAACGGTCGAGTCCAGCGAGAACGGCACTGGGACTTGACTTTTCGAGTAGCAGGGCTCGGCAGGCGCTGCGAAGCTGCCCCATCACGGTGGCGGCGGCCAGGCCGTGACCGACGCAGTCGCCGACGATTAGCGCGACGTGGCCCGCATCGAGATCGACGACGTCATACCAATCGCCGCCGACCTGCAACGGTCGACTCGCCGGGAGGTACCGCACCGCAAAGCCGCCCGGCAGACTCGCCGGGCCCAGCATCGCGTGCTGCAGTGCCACCGCGGTTGCGCGCTGTTCGTCGATCTCGTGTACCCGCTGCAAGCCCTGGGCGAGACGTCCCGCCAACACCGTCAGCAGCGTGTGATCCTCAACGGTGAACGGCCGCTGTTCGGTCAACTCGACCCACAAGACCGACGTTCCTCGCAAATGGCGCAGCGCGATCCCGGCGGCCCCGGGTTCCTGCGCCACGGTGGTCAGTGGGTCGCCGTCGCGCAACGACTCGATCACCTGCCGCTTGCGCGCCGTCACATCGGTCCACCCCATCGGCTCCCCCGCGCAGACCACTTGTGGCACAACCGAATCGGCGTCGGTGAAATTGACGATGGCAACGCGCCGCGCCTGCCATAGCCGGCGCAGCTCCTCAGCAGCTCCGCGGAACGCGTCGTCGACAGTATCTGCCTGTGCCAGTACTTGATTCAGTGCAGCCAACGCGGTCTGGCGCTGAACAAGGTAGTGCTCAGCCGTGACGTCCCGCATCGTCCCGACCATGATTTGGCGGCCCGTGTCAGGGTCCTGTGCGTGGTTGAAGTTGGCCGCAACCCAAACCCGGTGCCCGTCGCGGTGATTGACCGGCACAGTGAAGGTGCCGTGATTGCTGTCCGGCATTTCACCGAAAGCCGCCACGATCAGTCGGTGGGCTTCGGGATCGGTCTCGGCCTCGGGCCACCACGGGTGCGGTGCCGGATACGGTAGCCCTTCGGGGCCGTAGCCGAGGATCTCGGTGAACGCGTTGTTGATCTCTATGACGGCGCCGTCCTGTTCGCAGACGAAAAACGCCTCCTGCAGCGAGTCGACCATCGCAGTGCGCCAGCGGGCCTGGTGGTTGCGCAGCCGTGCCAGCTCGATGTTGGCGCGAACTCTCGCCAGCAGCTCCGCCGCCGCGAATGGTTTGACCAGGTAGTCGTCGGCGCCGGCGTGCAGGCCTTCGATCGACGCCTCCTGCCCCGCCCGAGCCGACAGCAGCAGAACCGGAACGGCTGCGGTGCGCGGCTCGGAGCGCAGTGCTGCCAGCAATTGCAGTCCGTCGATGCCGGGCATCATGACGTCGCTGATGACCAGGTCAGGGACATCAGCGCGGATGGCCTCCAACGCCTGCTGACCATCGACCGCCGCACTGACGCGGTAGCCGGAGTTTCGAAGAAGACTGGTCAGGTATTCGCGCATGTCGGTGTTGTCGTCAGCGATCAATACGCGGGCCTGCTCACCCTCGCCCGCGGCGGGGATGACGCCCGCGGTGGTCGCGCTCGCCGTGGTCCTGGTTCCAGAATCAGACGGCAACCAGCGCAACGCTTCCTGCACATATGGGTCAGCAATCACACCGGAGATCGCGCGAGTCACCGGCACCTCGACCAGCTCATCGGCCGGCAGGTGCGCCGTCCCGAAAGGCAGGCGCACAGTGAACGTTGTGCCGGCGCCCTCCTGGCTTTCGGCAGTGATCGCGCCACCGTGGATGCCGACCAGTTCCCGGACCAGGGCGAGTCCGATTCCGCTCCCCTCGGTAGAGCGGGCGCGTGATGATTCGATGCGGTGGAACCGGTCGAACAGCTGCGGCATCTCGGAGGCCGGTATTCCGATTCCGGTGTCGGTGACGCTTACGGTCGCGGCGGCGTCCTCGCCGGCGACGCGGATGGTGACGGCGCCATCGAAGGTGTACTTCAACGCGTTGGACAGCAAGTTGAGCACCACCTTCTCCCACATCTCGCGGTCCAGGTACACCGGCTGGACAAGCGGCGGGCAGTCCACGGTGAAGGTCAGCCCGGCCCGGTCGAACGCGGAGCGGAACACGCTGGCCAGTTCGGCGGTCAGTGCCGACAGGTCTACCGGCTCAAAGCGGGCGTGCATCCGTCTGGCCTGAATGCGCGAGAAATCCAGCAACGTGTTGACCAACTTGGCCAGTCGCAACCCGTTTCGCTGTATCAGCTCGAGTTCACGCCGTGCACGTTCGTCGATGTCCGTCTGGCCCAGCAGCTCGTTGACGGGTCCGAGGATGAGTGTGAGCGGGGTGCGGAATTCATGGCTGACGCTGGAGAAGAATGTCGTCTTGGCCTGATCGAGTTCGGCCAGCGCCTCAGCGCGCTGCTGCTGGGCCTGATAGCTGCGTGCGCTGGCGACCCCGGCAGCGATGTGACTGGCCACCAATCCGACGAAGCCGCGATAGCCGTCGTCGAATCGGCGATGCCGGTTCAGCCCGGCGACGAAGAGGCCCAGGGGTGGCCCGGCCTGCTGCAGGATCGGCATCAGGAGCGCCTGAACGGGTGGCTCACGCCAGGCGCCGGCGGGTAGATCCAGTGATCGACCGTCGAGCTCGACCAACTGGGATTCGCCCTGCAGCGCTTTTGCGACCGGCCATATCGAGGAACCGTCGCCCGGGAGGGTCTGCGGTGCCCCCGGGTGCCCGGGCGTAATCCCGCTCGCCCCGGCAAGGCGGATGTCGCTGTCGTCGCCGAACAGGTAGGTGAGGGTGAACGGAAGGTCGTACGGGTTGCGCGCGAGCTGGCTGGCGGCAAAGTCCAACATCTGCCGCTCGGTGCGCGCCACGCTCGGGTCAGAGCCCAGTTCGCGCAGTGTTGCCATCCGCCGTTGAGCGACCACGCGTTCGGTGTCCTCGCTGACCACGCACAGCATGCCGACCACAGTCGAGTCGTCGTCGCGCAACGGGCTGTAGGAGAACGTGTGGTAAGACTCCTCGCTGTAACCTGACCGCTCTACCAGCAGCATCAAGGCCTCGTCCCAGGTCGCCTCCCCGCTCGACAAGACGTGTTCGATCCGGGGGCTGACGTCCAGCCAGATCTCGGACCAGACCTCGCGAGCCGGCCGGCCCAACGCCCAGGGATATTTCAGCCCGAGGGTGTCGCGGCGATAGGCGGCGTTGCAGAAGAACGTCAAGTCCGGACCCCAGGCCATCCACATCGGGAAGCGCGACGCCAGCAAAATATTCACGGTCGTTCGCAGGCTCTGCGGCCAACTATCCACCGGACCCAGCGGAGTCGACGCCCAGTCGACAGCTGCTAAGTCGCGACCGATCTGCTGGTCTGCGCGGAAGACCACTGACATCCTCTCCCATTGCGACGAGTTAGCTTCGTACTGCTTAGACAACCACTCACGAGTTTCCCTTTTCCAGGGGATCCAAGCCACCGGCGAACCGCAGCCACTGCCGTCATTTCTTCTTAGGGCTGGCCGCCATTCTGCTCGCCTGGCGTGTCGTGGGCTTGGCTTCGCAACGCCTCGGGCAGCCGCAGTCGTCGGTGACATCCAGCACACCGACCATGCGGTTTCCTGGTGCATTCTGGCGACGGTGCTCGCCATCCACCGCAGCAGCGTTGGCGTCGCCGCAACGGCGACCATCGGCGGAATCGCTTCCACGGTGGTGCTCATCGAATGGGTCTACGGACGACACCGCGAGCGTCTCGAGAATCAGGTACCCGAATCCATCTGCGAGGGGGCCGTCGCTCCGGTAACTTCATGACGTCTAGCTGGGCCGATGCATCGCTGCCGATGGGA
>JAVHWH010000308.1:0-9281 GCA_032159915.1 Mycobacterium sp. | reverse complement strand
GATGCCCGGCCACGCCGCCCAGCGGTTGACTGTCGTGGCGGCCCACCCACATGGCGTGCTGCATGGGCGCAAGCGGAAAAGCGCCGTCGGCAGCGGGGACCGCCGGCGCCACCGCACCATCGGGCTCCGAGGCGCCCGGCCCCGAGCCCGCGCCCACGAGTCGCGACCACGCCTCGATGGTCGGCTCGGCGGACAGCGTGGCGAAGTCGACGTCGAAACCGCGACGCCGCCACTTCCCGGCGAGCGACATCATCCGAATCGAGTCGAGGCCCTGGCTGATGAGGTTGCCGCTGGGGTCGACGGTGTCGGCGCTGACGCCGAGCACATCGGCCACCTCAGCGCGCACGTCACTCGGGCCACCAGCAATGGAAGCCCCGACCGCGCCAGTCAACACTCAACCCTCCTACTAGTTAGTTGAGGCTAGCCTAAATTGCTGGTTACTTTAATGGTCGGGGTACCCGCGACGCTACTGCCCTCGGTCCGCCTCGAACTTCTGGCCTAAGAGGGCCAAGTGAGGTTAGGCAACCCTATTGTGCCTTACTGAGCTCTCAGGTAGCGTCCGTCGCGCCTCGGTGTAGGCAATTGACCCCGTTGACGGTTACCGAAGGAGATGCCGTGCCGCTAGCTTTGCCCTCCGACTCGAAGACGGCTCGGCTGAGTCGTCTCATGGTCGCCGGCCTCGCCGTGGCAGGCGCCGGCCTGTTCGCCATCAGCGCACCGGCCTCCACTGGTCCGTTGGTTCAGCACCGCGACGTCAAGCTGGCTTCCACCGAAGTTGACTGGGCGACTGTAATCTCGGACGCACAAGCCAACGTGGTCGGCCTGCAGGGTGACGCAGCCAAGGGAAGCGGGGACCTGTCGGCCGCGCTGGGCAACGTGTCAGAGCACTTCAATACCCAGATCACCGACGCGCTGACGGGCTTCGAGTCAGGCATCCACAACTCGCTTTTCGGCGGCTGGTACGGCAGCGACGACGGCTATGTCTTCGGGTTGTTCGGCGGCACCGTGACTGATCCGGCTACCGGTATCTCGGAGACCAACAGCCTCATCGGTTTGCTCTCCGGCGACTTCCAGACCGGCCACGCTGAACAGGGATACAGCGACCTCAACGCGTACATGCTGGAGGTTACGGATCACACGCTGAGGCCCTTGCTGAGTCCGTTGGTCGATGAAACCAGCGATGGCGGCACCACCACCTACTCGATTCCCGTCGAGTTGTCGCAGATCCAAACCAATCTGCTCCAGACGTTCGGAGACTACAACGAGCTGAGAGGCGCCCTACAGTCGCTTCTATCACCGGAAATCACTGCCCAACTCGTCATGACGAAGGACCTGGACGCTATCGGGACCGAATTCGCGGCCGGCAACACCACCCAGGGCTTGTCCGACCTCAACAACTTGTCGTCCGACGTATTCGGTGCCTTGATCAACGGCGCCGACGTCGGCACCAACCCCGTCGACAATCTGCCGCAATTCTTTTCCGGCCTGCTCAGTGACGGCAGCCTCTTACAAAACCTGGTGTTGACCTGGCCTGAGCAGTTCGCCACGGCGCTGGGCTCGTTGGGTGCCGAGTCAGGCGCGTCCGTTGCGGCCGACTCCGTCTCGACTGCGTTGCCGGACCTGCTCGGCGGGCTGTTCTAGGCGCTAGGACAGCTAACTGAGAGGCCGAGCGATGTCGTCGTCCGTGATGGAAGGCTTTGTGCCGTTCCCGCCGGACCGCGCGGCAAACTACCTGGCCGCCGGTTACTGGGGCGGCCGGACCGTCGACTCGTTGCTGACCGACGCGGCACACCGCTGGCCGACGCAGGTTGCGGTGGTCGACGCCGACGGGCCAGGGCGTTTGACCTTCGCGCAGCTCGACGAACGCGCCGGCCGGGCGGCCGCCGGACTCGCCGAGCTGGGCATCGCCGTCGGCGATCGGGTGCTGCTCCAGTTGCCGAACAGCTGCCAATTCGCGGTGGCGTTGTTCGCACTGCTGCGAGCCGGCGCGATACCGATTATGTGTCTGACCGGTCACCGCGCGGCCGAGCTGGGACACTTCGCCGCGGTCAGCGAGGCAACGGCAGTGCTGATCCCCGACAGCGCGAGCGGTTTCGACTACCGTCCGATGGCAGCGGACCTTTCGCGCGAGCATGCCGGGCTGCGTCACGTCATCGTCGATGGCGACCCAGGACCTTTCGTCAGGTGGTCGCAGATCTGCGCCAGCGACGCCGAAAGACCGAGCTACCATGCAGATCCGCAATGTCCCGCATTGTTATTGGTGTCGGGTGGGACCACCGGCACACCGAAGCTCATCCCCCGCACCCACAACGACTACGTCTACAACGCCACTGCCAGTGCTGAGCTCTGTGAGCTGACCGCCGACGATGTGTACATGGCGTCTTTGCCTGCCGCACATAACTTTCCGCTGGCCTGCCCGGGACTTCTCGGCGCCGTCGCGGCCGGCGCGACCACCGTCTTCCTCGCCAACCCGAGCCCGGAGTCGGCGTTCGGTGCCATCGCGCGTCATGGTGTCACCGTCACGGCGCTGGTGCCGGCGTTGGCCAACCTGTGGGCACAGGCTACCGAGTGGGAACCGGAGGCACCAACGTCGTTGCGGCTGTTGCAGGTTGGCGGCGCGAAGCTGGAAGCCGGTGATGCTCGACGGGTCCGCGAGACGCTGACTCCGGGCCTGCAGCAGGTGTTCGGCATGGCTGAAGGGCTACTGAATTACACCCGACCGGGCGACCCGCCCGATGTCGTCGACCACACCCAGGGCCGGCCGATGTGCGCCGATGACGAACTACGGATCGTCGACGACGCCGGCCGACCCGTCCCGGCCGGCACCGAGGGTGAGCTGCTGGTCAGGGGCCCTTACACCTTCAACGGATATTTCCGCGCCGACGACGCCAATGCCCGCTCCTTCGACCCGGACGGCTTCTACCGCAGCGGTGATCTCGTCCGTCAGCACGCGGGCGGAAACTTAGAGGTCACCGGCCGGGTGAAAGATGTCATTCATCGTGGTGGCGAGACCATTCCCGCCGCGGACCTCGAAGATCACCTGCGTACCCACCCAGCGATCTCGTCAGCGGCGGCAGTGCCGCTGCCTGATCCGTACCTGGGCGAAAAGATTTGCGCTGCGGTGGTTTTCGCTGGGAATCCGATCACGCTGGCAGAGTTGAATGCCTATCTCGACCAACGTGGGGTGGCCAGGCATGCTCGCCCCGACGTGCTGAGCGCGATGGCGTCGTTGCCCAGCACACCGGTCGGAAAAACCGACAAGAAGGCCATCGCCCGGCAATTACAGTCTTAAGATTCACCACCGAATTCACCGAGTTCGGACAGAGATCCTTTACCTTTCACCGTTATTGTCATCGATATGAAGACAAGTGAAGACAACACATCGTCCGTGGTCAACGGCCGCCCGGAGACGAAGCGTTCAGTGTTGTCGATTGCCTTCTCACTGCTTGCCACCGGTGCGGCGTTCTTGGGAGCGGGTGCGGCCATGGCCTCTCCGTCAAGCATGATCCCCGGCGACGCCCTGCTGGCGTTCCACGTCAAGTAATCGACGTTCCACGTCAAGTAATCGACTAGGTCGTCGCTAACGGTCCGAGGGCACCTCAGCGAATCCTGGTTCACCGCCATCGGCAACGGAATTGAACCGGAATCGCGTCTCGAGACGCTCGTTGATCTCCCGGATGGCTTCGTCCGGAAGTGCCGTGACGTCGAAGTTCTCCTGGATACGTGACGGCGTGACCGATGCCGTCAACACCGCACTGCCGCGCTGAATGCCCCACGCGAGAAGCACTTGCGCCGGCGTCTTCCCCACCTGCTCGGCGATCGAGACGATCAATGCATCGTCGAGCAGTCGCGGTTCCAGCGCATGACCTAGGGACGCGAAGGCCAGCAGGATGATTCCGTGCGTCTTGCACAGCTCGTGTAACTCCCACTGCGGGTGATAGGGGTGTGACTCGACCTCGATGACCGACGGCGCAATGCGTGCGGTGTTCACGATCTCGCGCGCGCGTTCCACGGATATGTCTGACAGACCGATGGCTTGGCAAAGGCCCTCTTCGACAAGACCTTCCATGGCTGACCAGGTCTCCTCGAGTGTGACGCCGTCGTCGTAGATCACGGCTCCGTGCGGATGGCGGGGGTCTTGGTCATCTCCCGGCTGGAACGCGAACGGCGTATGCACCAGATAGAGATCGACGTCGTCAAGCCCGAGTCGGCCCAGGCTCTTCTGCAGAGCAGACGTGACCCGTTCGGGTCGATGGTTGTTGTTCCACAACTTGGTGGTGACAAACAGGTCCTCGCGCCGAACGACTTTGTCGGCCAACAACTGTTCGATGGCCACTCCCACCTCGGCTTCATTGCGATATCGCTCTGCAGCGTCAAGGTGGCGGAAACCGACTTCGACCGCGGTCCTGACAGCACCACGGGTCTTGGTGTTGTCGGACAGTGACGTTCCAAATCCCAGGGCCGGGATCGCTCCGCTGCCATTGTTCAATGGGAAGCGTTGTTGGTTCAGACTTTCGGCAACTGTCATGGCTTTTCGGTCTCCTTGGTCATGTGCTCGGTGCAACGGCGGCGTAGAAGGTGTCGGCTTGCGTGGTAGCGACGCCGAGTTCGGTTGCCACAGCGTCGATGGACTGTTGCGCCGCGGCGAGATCTACGGTGCGATCGGCCAGAAAGTACGGTCCGACATAACGGTCGAAATATCGTTGCGCCTCATCACGCGTGAGCCTGTCGAGGAACCAGCTTAGATAGTCGACACCTCGGCCCGGTTGTTCGGCCAGTAGGCGCAGTGCCCGCTGATTGGCTCGTACCACCCCGAGGAGAGCGGGGCTGTCCAGTCCGATGTGCTCGGGGTCTACCGCGACGCCGACGGTGGGAATCTGAAAATGATCGCCGACCCACGCCAGCACATGGAACCCTTCTTCGGCGGCGACTTGTTCGGGCGCCATCGTGCTGCCGACATAGGCTGCGTCGATCGATCCCTCTCGCAGCCGCCGCAGGTCCATCTGGTAGTCCCCGGGGCGCCGCACCACACACTCCACCTCGTGGTCAGGGTCCAAACCGTGCCGGCGCAGCACAATTCGGGCGAAGATGCCGGGCGGGTCGGAAGGGCGGTGGACAGCCAACCGCCGTCCCCGTAAATCAGCCATCGACTTCACCTGGGCGTTTCCCAGGAACCAGAACAGTGGGCGATCCGTGCTTACGCTCACAACGGTCCACTTGATCTGGTCTGTCAGCCGGGACTGGATGGCCCGGCCCAGACCGATCACCGCCCCACGGCGTAGCCGCTCCGCCGACCAGCCGACTCCATCACGGATGGCGACGTGTACTCCCTCGTCCTGGAAGTAGCCTTCCTGGTCGGCGATATGGGCGATGAGTTCTTCGTGAAGGCCACGACCGACATAGGCCAGATCGATAACTTCCACCACATAACCCCTCTCGGATGATCAACGCCTTGCCTGCCAGATGCTGTCAATCCATCGCAAGCCCGCCGTTGACCTCTACGCAGTGGCCGGTGATGAAGCCGGAATCCTCGCCGGCGAGAAAGCCGATCGTGTGCGCCACTTCTTCGGGACTCACCAGACGTCCCATCGGGTTGGTGGCCTCCAGATGATGGAGATCATCGGCGGCCAACAGCTTGTTGGCTTCGGTGTTGGCCACTGTGGCCGGCGAGACGAGATTTGCCGTGATGCCATCGGGCGCCAGCTCTAAAGCGACATAGCGGACGAACTGGTCCATCGCTGCTTTCGCCGTGCCCAGGTTGATCATGCCGCCGCGCGGCCGGCGTGACAGAATGGTGGTCATAAAGATCAGTCGGCCAAAGCCGCTCGAAATCATCTGAGGGACGACGGCTTTGGTCAACAGAAATGCGGCATGTAGCTCTCGCTCGACTTTGCCGCCCAGTTGCTCCCAGCTCAGATCCGCGAACGACGTTACTTGGTAAGGGATCAGCGCGTTGTGCACCAGGATGTCGACGCCGCGGCCCCACTTCGCCTGTGTTTCGTCGACCATCCGGTCGACGTCGTCAGGCTCGGTGACATCGGCTCGAACGGCAATCGCCTGGCCGCCTGCAGCGCGCGCGGCCATCACCACCTGCTCCGCTTCGGCGGCACTGGACCGGTAGTTGACGACAACCCGAAACCCTTGCCGCGCAAGGAGCTGAGCAGTTGCCGCACCGATTCCGCGGCTCGCGCCAGTGACTACCGCAACGCGTGACATCGGCACCCCGGAACCATACGCCCGCGATAGGCCTCGGTAAAGAGAGTCGGTCCCGATCGTTGGCCGACTAGCTGCGTTTGGCGCGCAGTCGCTGCACCTGTCCGAAGGTGTCGATCGGGCTCTGCAGCGCCAGCCCGCCGTCGGCCAAGACGGTTTGTCCTGTCACCCAAGTCATCTCGAGCATCGCGACAATCGCTTCGGCCACATCGTCGGCCTCACCGACCCGACCCAACGCTGTTCGGTGACTCACCCCGTCGAGCCAACCCGGAAGCAGCTTGGCCCCGGCAAGCATGGGGGTTCGTGTGACACCTGGCCCCACTGCGTTGACCCGGATGCCGTGCGACCCCCATTCGCTTGCCGCAACGCGGACGAGCATGTCGACGCCGGCTTTGGAGACGCAGTAGGCTCCCATGTCGCGGTCGGCGACGGTGCCGCTGATGCTCGACACGGCGACGATGGATCCGCCGCCGCCGTCGTCGATCATGGCCTGCGCGACAGATCGCATGGTCAGCCAGGTCCCGGTGAGGTTGACATCGATCACGCGCTTCCAGTCGGCCGGATCTTGCGCGATCAACATGCCGGATGCGCCCACTGCGGCGCACGCGACGAGACGATCTGGGACGCCGACTTTCGCCAGCGTCTGCTCCAGTGCGGCGGCCACCGCATCCGGATCGCTGATATCGCAATCGATGTCGCCACCACGCAGATCCCAGGTGATGACGTCGTGCCCGGCTTGGCGCAGCCGGTCGGCGGCGGCGGCGCCAATACCCGACGCGCCACCGGTGACGATGGCACTCATCGTGCGGGTCCGATCAACTCGACGCGGACACCGTCCGGCGCTGTGATGACGGCCATCTCGACCTGCTTTCCCTGCGGTGCGGGAACGACAATCTGCCGGACTCCGTCGCTGAATCCCAAATCGGCCAACCGGCGAAGCACCGGCTCGACGTCGCGGTTCAGCGAGACCAGGAAGAAGCCCGGCGCCGGGCCGGTCACCGGCTCGCGGACAGGTGCCGGGTCGTCGAACACGACCAGCTCGACGATGCCGGTGTCGGCAGCGTCGGGGTCACCGAGAAAGATCGATCGCAGCGTGTCGGCTTTGGCGTCGAAAAGGTTTCGCCAGTCACCGCTGAACACGTGATCGAAGAGAATCGTCAGGCCCAGCCCGTCCCGCCAGAAGACCATCGCGCGCTCTACGTCGGTTGTCACGATCGCCGTGTGATGAATACCGTTCATGCGCCGCCCGCCTCTGCACGAGTATCGAAGACATCCAGGTTGACCGCGGCCAGTCGTTGCGCGAACATGCTTCCGCTGTAGGGATACTGAGTCACAATTTTCCCGCTCGGATGGCGGAAGTAATTGTTGCAGTTGGCCGCCCACACTGTGGTGTTCAAAGCCGACTGGATCTCGGCGTTGAATTCCTCGTGCGGCCCGCGCTTGATCTCGACAGCCGCGATCGCTTGACGGGTCATTGTGTCAAGCGTGCGACGCACGAACTCCGCCTGCGCCTCCAGGATGTAGATCATCGAGGTGATCCCGTTGGTGTTGGGCCCGTACATGGTGAACAGATTGGGAAAACCAGGGACCACCGTGCCCAGATACGCTTCGGCACCGTCTCGCCATTGGTCGCGAAGTCGCCGGCCACCACTGCCGTACACCTCCAGGCTGCTCAAGTAATCGGCAGCCTTGAAGCCGGTTCCGAAGATCACCGTGTCGGCTCGGTGCTCAACGCCGTCGGCGGTGCGCAGGCCATGTTCGGTGAAGGCGACGATCGGTGCGGTTTCCAATGTGACATTGGGTAGCCCGAACACCGGAAACCACGTCTTGGACTGAAGTGGACGCTTACAACCAACGGGGTAGTCGGGCAGCAACTTCGAACGCAACTGCGGGTCCTGCACCTTTTTCACCAGATAGTTGTACGACATGTCGGTCAACATCTTGGTCATGTCGGATTCGGCATCGAAATCGGCCGACTCGTACTGTTGGAAGGCCGCGTCCCGGATCTTGAGCGCCTCGGCGGGATCGCTCGCGAACAACTTCTGCTGGTCCGGGGTGAACGGGTCGTCGAATCGCGGCGCCACCCAGATCGGGGTGCGCTGGAAGACGGTCAGATGCTCAGTCTCTGCGGCGATCGCGGGGACATACTGCACGGCGCTGGCCCCGGTACCGATCGACGCAACTCGTTCTCCTGCCGTGGGTTTCGAATGGTCCCAGCGCGACGAGTGAAAGACTCTGCCGGCGAAACGCTCCCGTTCCGGGATGGCGGGAAGATTGGGTACGTCGAGCATGCCGACGGCGCTGACGAGGATGTCGACGTCATGCCGCTCACCCCGCTGGGTCTCGATTGTCCATCGCGAGTCCGCATCCGACCATCGCGCCGCAGTCACGACAGTGTTGGCCCGCAGATGTTGTCCGAGGCGGTACTGGTCGGCCACCCGCTCCAGGTAGGCGAGAATTTCGGGCTGGTTCGCGTACGTCTTGCTCCAGTACGGATTGAGCGCGAAGGAAAACGAGTAGAAGTGGGACGGCACATCGCACGCCGCACCCGGATAGGTGTTGTGACGCCAGGTGCCACCGAACCCGTCGCCGCGCTCGAAAATCGTGAAATCGAAGCCGCCCTGAGCCAGGTGGACGCCCATTGCGATGCCGCCGGGGCCGGCCCCGATCACGCCCACCCGCGGCTTAACGACCATACTCGGCAATGTTACATACGCCGCACCGAATGTAAACCGCGCGGGTCAGAACACGGCAAGGCAAACCGCGACGAAATGACAGATCGCAGCAACAGCGGTGCACGCATGGAAAATCTCGTGATAGCCGAACGTCGCTGGCCAAGGATTTGGCCAACGTAGCGCGTAGAAAATCGCGCCGACACTGTAGAGGGCGCCGCCGACCCCGAGCAGCACCGCGGCGGCCACGCCCGCATTGTGCAGGATGAGCCCGGCATACCAAACCGCCACCCAACCCAGCATGAGATAGAGAGCCACACTCAGCCACCGGGGAGCCCCAGGCCTAAACAGCGTCAGCGCGATGCCCGCGACAGCCCCGCCCCAGACGATTGCCAG
>JAVHWH010000255.1:0-3560 GCA_032159915.1 Mycobacterium sp. | reverse complement strand
TCCCTTTCCACCTCTTTCGCAGCTCGGCCCGCGACGACGGCGGTGAACGCGGCGACCACAACGAATACGACCGCACCACTGACTCCGACGACGTTGAGACCGGCTACGGTCCGCGCGAAGAAAACCGCTGTCACAACCGCGACTCCAGTGAGTAAATGTAAAGGCGTCAAACGCAGTGCCGCGCGGTGACCGGCCGTCCATGCTTGGTCACTGCGCATCGTCGACGGTGTGCGGATCCCGACGAACTGATTGCGTCCGAGGCGCCCATTGGCGGCCGCCCAGTCAATCGTGATGAGCAGGGCGGTCAGGAACGCGAAGGTGACGGCGATGAAGCTCTCCAAGACGACGCGCTCCGATTCCATCGCTGCTCCTGTTCATCGGCCGACTGCTATCAAGCTACGGAGGGGGTCGCGCGTTCTGTTCCAAGACCGGGCGTTCTGGGTACAAGGTCGACATGCAGCGTCCTGACACGATCATCGAGATCCATCGCGAACGCGTCCAGGACCAGACCGTAGATATGTTCAGCGGTGACAAGTACACCGAGGCGGTCGACGGACCGGGTTACTCCGCTACGGCCACCCTCGATTTGACCCTCGATCGCGTCTGGTTTGTCACCGATGCCCAGCAGCGGCTCTGGCAAGAGCAGGCCGGTGATGAAATCGGCGATCCACTAAGGCATTTCGCTATTGATCTGGCGATCTTCGACTCGAGAATCACCATCGACTCGGTGACCTGCATTCCGCTGGTGTCGCTGCCGCCCACTACGGTCACCATCCCTGATGGTCCGCGCGTCGACGAGTCGCGCGAAATCCCTTACAACGAAATCCCGTTGTTCGGGCGGTTGACCGTCCACGATCAGCTCGAGCCGTGGGAATCCGAGCCGGGCAAGCAGACCATTGCCCTGAATTTCACCGCGCAGGACGCGCCTATGCTGGTGACCGGTCGGCCGCGCGACCAGTTCGCGCCGCAGTTATTTGGTGCTCATGTCGATCGCCGTCCAGACGGCAGCATCACCTTCACCGACCAAGACCCGCGCATTACGTGGGAACTCGGTTACGCCGAGGCGTACTGGATCACTCACTGCATCGCCGGTGAGCTGATGGTCAACCTGGAAAAGCTGCAACACCCCAGCATTTCCGACGACGAAGCCAGAATCAGAGTGCTCGATTCGTTGGCCGCGCAGATATCCGATGCCGTCCGCCCCAAACTTGCCGAGATGGGTGAGGACGGCGTCATGGACCTGATGCCGGTCCCACTCGAGGTCGACCCCCAGTCGCGCGACGACATTACGGTCAAAGCACTCGACGCCCTGGTGCAACGCTTCGACATCGACGGTGTGACCCACGAATCCATGGTGATCCAGTTGCAGACTGTGCGAGAGCTACCTTCCGGTGAAGAGCTGCCTACATCGATCCTGGCCGAAAACCCCCGTGAGAAAACGGGATTGGCGGTCGCCGGCTGGAGCATTCTCCGCCAGGTGCGCGACACCGTGATGAATACCTTCGATCTCCACGAGAGCGACTTCGATGCCGACGTGCCATGCCTACTGGCGGGCCCGAAGACCATCACCATCGGTGGGCAGGAGCGCTGCCTGGAAGCGCTCGACGCCGACGTCGTGCCGCGAACAGGGGATGGCCGGCTGGTGGTCGACGGCACCGTCAGCGCCGAAACCACGCTCTATGACTTCAATGCCAACTTCAAGGTCACCTACGAGATGGGTCTCGACGACATCCCGCGCGACCCCGACGGCAAGGAAACCCGGCGAGCCGACCTCGAAACGATCGAGAGTCTCGAGCAGGCACTCAGTGCGGCCCGCGCCAAGAAGCGCGCGGGTCAGCTGGGCAACGAGGACTACGAGGCGGAAGTCAAAAGAGTCCACGAGCGGATGGACGACCTACCCAAAACGGTCGGCGTGCGACCAACTCAGAATCCTCCGGAGGCAGAGGTCAACCCTGACTTCAGCCTGACGGTGCCCGGCAAGGTGGCGGCGGCAGCCGGCGCGGCGGCCACGGTTGGACTTCTTGCCCTGCCGGTGACGTGGGTCGCCGGGGCGGCCGGGGTAGGGGCGGCCGGCGCCGGTGGTCTGCTGAGCCTGGCGATCGTGCAGTACCTCACGACTGTGCTGACCGTCGACTGGTTTGGTGTCGGTCTGGGATCGCGGCAGGTGAAACAGTCGCTCAACGATCGACCGGAAGGCACAACGTTGCCACCGATCGGCATACCGGTCGACGTGGATTTGAACCGTCAGCGTCTCGCGGTGTACTTCCGTCCGCTGCCGGCGAAGTTGTGGATCAGCAGCGTCGCGGTCGACGACGAGGACGCTGAGCACCCCGAGGTCCGGCTGGTCTGCGGCCGCTGGCCCACCGACGGCCAGCCCTGGAAGCTGTCTAACGACGACGCCATGCTCTACGTCGACTCCGGCGAACTGCAGCTGTTCATGGAGCCGGACAGCGTCAGCGGGGACGGCCCGGCCATCAGCGTCGCCACCGCGGACAACGGACGGCGTTACCTCAAGGTGGAGAACGAGGATTCCGGCAAGCTGCAACGGCTGCCGCGGAGCTGTGGTCAAGACAACGCGACGGACGGAAAGTAAGCTCCGACGTGGAAAGACGTTGCAATTCGTCTCGGGCGCGCGCCGTTATCACAGCTCAGCTACGCGCGCCCGTGAATCGATCTCGGTAGGGTTATTGACGTGTGTGGAGCCACCGGTGAGGTGCGACTCGACGGTCGAGCGCCTGATGTAGCGGCCGTAGCGGCGATGTCCGCCGTCATGTCGCCGCGCGGCCCGGATAGCACGGGCGCCTGGTCACAAGGTCGAGTCGCCCTTGGTCACCGCCGTCTGAAAATCATTGATCTGACCGAAGCCGGCGCGCAGCCGATGGTCGACTCCGAACTCGGGCTGACGATCGCCTGGAACGGTTGTATCTACAACTACAAGGAACTGCGCAGCGAGCTTCAGGGCTACGGCTACCGATTCTTCTCCCACAGCGACAGCGAGGTCCTGCTCAAGGCCTACCACCGCTGGGGTGACGACTTCGTCAGCCACTTCAAAGGCATGTTCGCCTTCGCCATCGTCGAACGCGACAGCGGCCGGGTGTTGCTCGGTCGCGACCGGCTCGGCATCAAGCCGCTCTACGTGACCGAAGACAACCACCGGATCAGGTTCGCCTCGACGCTGCCGGCGCTGCTGGCCGGCGGTGGCGTCGACACCCGCATCGATCACGTCGCGCTGCACCACTACATGACTTTCCACTCGGTCGTCCCCGCCCCCGCCACCATCCTGCGCGGCGTGCGCAAGGTCCCGCCGGCGTCACTGCTCGCCATCGAGCCCGACGGCCGCCGGGTCGCCACCACCTACTGGTCGCCGGACTTCAGCCGACGCGACGACCGCTCCGACTGGTCCGAGCGCGACTGGGAAGACGCCGTGCTGTCTTCGCTGCGGACCGCAGTCGAGCGCCGACTGGTCGCAGATGTTCCCGTCGGCTGCCTGCTTTCCGGAGGTGTCGATTCCAGCCTGATCGTCGGCCTGCTCGCTGAGGCCGGGCAACACGGGCTGTCGA
>JAVHWH010000251.1:0-8761 GCA_032159915.1 Mycobacterium sp. | reverse complement strand
TGAGCTACCAGGCGTGGCAGGCGCAGTGGAATCAGGCGCTGGAGCAGTTGGTGCTGTCCTATCGTGCGATGGCGAGCACGCACGAGAACAACACCACCTCGATGCTGGCCCGCGACTCGGCCGAAGGTGCTAAGTGGGGCGGCTGACCGCCGCCGCGGCAGTGCTTGTGAAGCGGATCGAGTCGAGTGGGTCCGCGACGTAGATGAACAACGAGCCCAACGCCGTCGAGCTGACCGTCGAGCAGGCGTGGTGCATCGCTGAAACCGTTGAAGCGGGAACGTTCCCGTGGGTTCTGGCGATCACCACGCCATACACTGATGCTGCCGAAAGGGGTGCGTTCATCGCAGCCCAGACCGCCGAGCTGGCCCGGATGGGCGTGGTGTCGGCCGACGGCGGCATCAACCGGGCGGTAGCCGACTGGATTCGGGTGGTGTGCTTTCCCGAGCGGTGGCTGGATCTGCGCTATGTGGGTTCGGCCGCCGTCTCAGGAAGCGAGGATCTGCTGCGCGGGATCATCGCTCGGCGTGGCAACAAAACTGTTGTGGCACTGCGTAATGCGCAGCTGGTCACGTTCACGGCAATGGACATCCATGACGCCCGCGCGCTGGTGCCGGTGCTCGGCGTCGGCCTGGCGCAGCGCCCGCCGGCCCAATTCGACGAATTCAGCCTGCCCGCCCAGGTCGGTGCGCGGGCTGACGAGCGGCTGCGCAACGGCGCGCCGCTCACCGAAGTCCTTGATTTCCTGGGTATCCCGCAGTCGGCACGTGCCGTGGTCGAATCAGTGTTCACCGGGCCACGCAGCTACGTGGAGATCGTCGCAGGCTGTCACCACGACGGGCGGCACACCACCACCGAGGTGGGGATGAGCATCGTCGACACCGCCGTCGGCAGGGTGCTGGTGAGCCCGTCGCGTGCGTTCGACGGCGAATGGATCTCCACGTTCAGTCCTGGAACCGCTTTCGCCGTCGCCGTCGCTGCCGAACAGCTGACCAACCAACTACCCGATGGCCACTGGTTCGAGGGCAACCGGCTCTCCCGAGACTTCAGCGACACCAAACCGCAGACTGTCTGACCCAACACGTCATTCCCGAACAGAAAGAGAAGCCATGTTCCGCAGAATCCTGAGGAGTCGGTGATGTCCAGCGCTGTCATACCTATCGTGCGCGTCGCCATCCTTGCCGACACCCGGCTGACCGAGGTCGCACTGCCCGTGGACCTGCCGCTGCGCGAAATCTTGCCGGCCGTGCAACGTTTGGTCATACCTGCGGTGGCCGACGACCCAGCTGCTGCCGGAAGCTCGGTCGCGGAGCCGACGACGCCCGCACGGCTCAGCCTTGCTCCGATCGGCGGCGCGCCATTCAGCCTGGACGCCAGTCTGGGGACAGTCGGTGTGGTCGACGGCGACCTGTTGGCATTGCAACCGATTCCGGCCGGGCCGGCCGCGCCAGGCATCGTCGAGGACATCGCCGACGCCGCCGTCATCTTCTCGACCTCACGCTTGAAGCCCTGGGGTATCGCCCACATCCAGCGTGGCGCGATCGCTGCCGTTGTCGGATTGATCTGGGC
The DNA here is from genome assembly GCA_032159915.1 of Mycobacterium sp. Lineage (GTDB taxonomy): Bacteria > Actinomycetota > Actinomycetes > Mycobacteriales > Mycobacteriaceae > Mycobacterium. The sequence goes on along the minus strand of JAVHWH010000251.1, from coordinate 7,195 downwards.
GGTAACCGGTCTCGGGATCGTCCATCGGGTGGCCACCGGCTCGCCCGTCGGTGTGTTCGCGGTCGGTGCGGTAGCGCTGCTGAGTGTGGTGGCGAGCCTTGCAGCGCGGTCGCCGCGGGCCGGTGCGGCGCTGTCCGCGGCCGCGCTGGTGCCGATCATCGCGGCGCTGGCTCTGGCGGTACCAGGGCACTTCGGCACGCCACAGGTGACGCTGGCCGCGGCCGGGGTGGCTGCCTGGTCGCTGATCAGCCTGATCCTGCCGCATCGCGAAACTCGCGGCGTCATCGGCTTTTTCACCGCGACCACCGTGCTCGGTCTGGGTGTGTTGCTGGCGGCCGGTGCGAGTTCGTTGTGGCAGCTGCCGCTGGTGACCCTGGGGGCGGGCCTGCTCGTGGTCGCGCTGCTGTTCACCATCGAAGCGCCGCAACTGTCCGCGCTGTGGGCGCGATTCCCGCTGCCGGTCATTCCCGCCCCCGGAGACCCGACCCCGTCGGCTCCATCGGCGCGCGTGCTGGAAGACCTGCCGCGCCGGGTCCGGATCAGCGACGCACACCAGACCGGTTTCATCGCCGGGGCCGTGCTGCTCAGCGTGATCGGCTCGCTGGCCATCGCCTGGCGGCCGGAAACGCTCTCGTTCTGGGGCTGGTACCTGATCGCCGCGACTGCTACCGCGGCTACCCTGCGGGCCCGGGTGTGGGACTCGGCGGCCATCAAAGCGTGGCTGTTGGCTCAGCCGCACCTGGTCGGGGTGGCGTTGGTGATTCTCTACACCGCGACGGCCCACTACCTGACCGCACTGGTGATTGCTGTGGTGCTGGCCGTGCTGGTGTCGGCCTGGGTCGTCATCGCGCTGAGCCCGTCCATCGCTTCGCCGGACACCTACTCGTTGCCGCTGCGCCGGCTGGTCGGATTCGTCGCCTCCGGAATCGACGCGTCGCTGATCCCGGTGATCGCTTACCTGGTCGGACTGTTCGCGTGGGTGCTTGATCGATGAGCTCTGACCGCACTCGACGGTTGGGTTGTCTCACAGTGGCTTTGATTGCCACCCTGTGGGCCTGCCCGCCTGCGCTGGCGATCGACCGACCTCAGGTCGATCCCGGCGCGGCGCCGCCACCGGGCGCACCCGGTCCAGTGGCACCGATGGAGAAGAACGGCGAGTGCAGTGCGACCGGCGTCATCTCTGGTACCGATTTCAAAGCGGTGCCACCGAGCCAGCAGGTTCTCGATCCCACTGCGGCCTGGCGGGTTTCCCGCGGCGACGGGCAATTGGTCGCCGTGCTGGACACCGGGGTGCGGGCAGGGCCGCGGCTGCCCGGTGTCCAACCGGGCGGCGACTACGTCGAGTCGACCGACGGGCTCACCGACTGCGACGGGCGGGGGACAGCGGTGGCCGGGCTGATCGCCGGCCAGCCGGGCGATGACGGCTTCGCCGGGATCGCGCCCGGGGCCCGGCTGGTGTCGTTGCGAGTGACGTCGGCCAAGTTCTCGGCGCGCAGCGCGGGCGGCGACCCCACCCTCGGGCGGGCCGTCGTCGACGTGACAGCGCTCGGCCGGGCGATCGTGCACGCCGCCGACCTCGGCGCGCGGGTGATCACCGTCTCGGGAATCACCTGCCTGCCCGCCGACCGTAACGTCGACCAACGGGCGCTCGGAGCGGCGATCCGGTATGCCGCCGTCGATAAGGACGCGGTGATCGTAGCCGCGGCCGGCAACATCGGTGCCGCTGGTGCGGCCAGCGGAGCAGCCTGTGACTCGAATCCGCTGACCGATCTGGCCCGTCCCGACGATGCCCGCAATTGGGCTGGTGTCACCTCGGTTTCGGTGCCCTCCTGGTGGCAGCCGTACGTGCTGTCGGTCGGATCTCTCAACGCCGCAGATCAGCCGTCCAAATTCACCATGTCCGGTCCCTGGGTAGGCATCGCCGCGCCCGGCGAGAGCATCGTGTCGGTGAGCAACCGCGACGACGGCGGACTCGCCAACGGGCTGCCGAACGAACACCAGCAGCTGGTGCCGCTGGCCGGTACCAGCTACGCCGCCGGCTACGTCGCCGGTGTCGCGGCGTTGGTGCGCAGCAAGTACCCGGAATTGAACTCCACCCAGGTGATCCAGCGGATCACCAAGTCGGCGCACAACGGTGCCCGTGCCCCGTCGAACGTCGTCGGTGCCGGCGCTGTCGACCCGGTGGCGGCCCTGACCTGGGAGCTACCCGCCGCCACCAGCAGCGACAAGTCACCGGTGAAACCGGTTGCGGCCCCGCCCGAACCCGCACCGAAGAGCCCGCTGCCCCGGATCGTCGCATTCGGTGGGACGGCTGCTCTGCTACTGGCCGTCGTGGCTGCCGCCGCGGTCGCCGCACGCCGACGAAAGGAACCATCGCTGTGAGCGCGAACCCATCCACCTCACCGCCCACCGGACGAATCACGTTGGTGCTGTTGGCCGTTGTAGCCGGAGCCATCGCCGTCCCCTGGCATTCGCTGCGTGAGCGCTGGGTACTCGGCGTCGCGATCGCGGCGGTGATCGTGCTGCTGGCCCGGTGGCAAGGGCTGCCGGTCACCACGATCGTGCGCCGGCGCCTGACCATCCTGCGTCCTAACCGGGGCGCACGCCGCGGCCCGGAATCGGTCACCGATGTCCGAGCGACCGCACTGCTGCGGGTGACACCGCCGCTGGGCGATGCCGACTCGCTGCCGCTGGCGTTGATCGCCGGTTACGCGCAACGCTACGGGCTGCGAGCCGATGCCATCCGGGTGACCAGCCGCGACAGCACGTCAGAAGTCGGCACTCGGGAGCGGGAAACATGGATCGGCGTGACGCTGGCCGCCGCCGACAATCTCGCCGCACTGCAAGCCCGTTCGGCGCGGATTCCGCTGCATGAGACGACCGAGGTCGCGGCTCGCCGACTGGCAGACCACCTCCGGGAAAGTGGTTGGACCGCAAGCTTGGCCAACCCTGATGACGTTCCGGCGCCCTGCCCCCGCTCGGCACGCGAGACGTGGTCCGGCGTCAGCCAGGGAAGCTCGAATCACATTGCCGCCTATGGGGTCAAGGTCGACACCGCGCTGCCCAACACGCTCGCGGCGATCTGGTCGTACCCGGTGCCCGAAGTGTGGACCGCGGTGGAGATGTCGGGCATCGGTGACGACCAAACCCTGGCGGTCGCATGCGCATTCCTGACCGACGCCGCCCCTGGCGCGAGCGGGCCGCTGCCGGGTCTGATTTCGAAGTCCGGGATTCAGCGCGCCGCACTGACGGCACTGGACCCGCTGTCGAGTCAGCGTCTCGACGGCCATGTCGCTCTACCGGAATCGCTGCTCCTGGACCGGCTGCGCTGGACCAGCACCGCACAACCGCAACCGATCGCCTGAGCTAGCCGGCCGGCGAGAACAGGGCGGCGGCGTTGTCGTAGAAGACGCCGCGCAGCCATCCGTCGTCGACGCCGGGCAACCGGGTGAGTGATCGCATGGCGTCGGCGTAGCTGTAGGGGATGTTGGGAAAGTCGCTGCCGAAGAGGATGCGATCGCCCAAATCCCACAGTCGATTCAGCTGTGACGACGGAAACGGCATGAGCTCGTCGACGAACGGGGTGAAAGCCATCGTGGTATCGAGCCGGACGTCGAACGACTTCTCGCAGATGTCCATGAACTCGACATACTCCGGCATCCCCAGGTGCGCGATGACCAACCGCAGCCGCGGATACCGTTGCAGCAGACGCCGTATCGGCTCCGGTCCGGTGTGCTCACCGGGTGCGGGACCGGAGCCGCAGTGGATGACGACAGGAATCCCAGCGTCCTCGACAGCTCCCCAGACCGGATCCAGCAGCGGATCGTTGGGTTCATACCGGCCGACTTGAATATGCGCTTTGAAGACCCGAGCGCCGTCGGCGATCGCGGCCGCGACGTACTGGCCCGCGTCCGGCTCCGGGTAAAACGTCGCGGTGGCAAGGCAATCCGGTGTCTCCCGCGAGAATTGCGCGGCCCACTGGTTGAGCCATGCCGCCATCTGCGGCTTGTGCGGATAGACCAACGCGGTAAAACCGAGCACCCCGAACCGTCGCAGCATCTGCACGCGCTCGGATTCCACCATCCGATAGGCGATCGGCCATTCGCGGCCCACCAACGGGCCGGCGGAGTCGAAGTACCGCCACACCTTGTCCATCACCGGCTTCGGCATGAAATGGGTGTGCACGTCGATCACACCGGGCAAGCCCAGCGCAGACCATACCTGCCATACCTCGGCGGCCTCCTCATCGTCGTCGGCCATGGTCCATCCTCGAGTCGTCGGCAAGCGGCGGGTAATACCGTTCGTCTATAGCAGTCGCCGCGCAGCGCGTTGAACAGGAGGACCAGTATGTGGGATCCGGACGTCTACTTGACCTTCGCCGATCACCGGGCTCGCCCGTTCTACGACCTGTTGTCTCGGGTGGCCGCACGCGACCCGCGACGGGTGGTCGACCTGGGCTGCGGTGCCGGGAACCTGACTGCTCAGCTGGCGCGGCGCTGGCCGCAGGCGACTGTCGAGGCGCTGGACAGCTCACCGGAAATGGTTGCCGCAGCGCGGGAGCGGGGTGTGAGTGCCTCGGTCGCGGATATCAGAACGTGGACGCCGCAGCCTGATACCGACGTGGTGCTCAGCAACGCCGCCATGCATTGGGTGCCCGAGCACGGCGAGTTGTTCGTCCGATGGGCTGGCCAACTGGCGACCGGGTCGTGGCTGGCAATCCAGATGCCGGGCAACTTCGAAACTGCGTCGCACGCCGCGGTGCGCGCCGTGGCCCGACGCCAGCCGTACGCGAAACTGTTGCAAGAGATCCCTCTTGGGGTCGGCACTGTGGTCGATACTCCAGCGCGTTACGCCGACCGGTTGCTCGACGCCGGGTGCACGGTCGACGCCTGGGAAACCACGTACATTCATCAGCTCACCGGCGTGCATCCCGTGCTGGATTGGATCAGCGGCACCGCGCTGCTGCCGGTGAGCGAACGGCTCGATGTGCGGAATTATCAGCGGTTCCGCGAGGAGCTCATTCCGCTGCTCGCCGAGGCGTATCCGTCCCGGCCGGACGGGACAACGTTCTATCCGTTCCGTCGGGTGTTCGTCGTCGCACAGGTGGGCGGCTGAGCTGTCGGCTACGGATCCAGATCCGTTCGGCGAGTGGCATCGTCGATGCCGCGGTCGGCGGCAATCCCCGACCGACTGCTGGGTGCCTTCTTGTGAATCTGCAGATACGTCTCCGTGTAGCGTGCCGCGATGCGGGTACCGGCGAAGTCGGATGGAATGACGTCATTCGTTTGCTGTCGCCAATCATGGAGACGGACAGCAAGGTCGGCGGCCACCTTGTCCGCGCCGTCGTTGCCGTCTCCGGTCAGAAGATTGGTGGACTCAGCGGGATCCGAACGCAGATCATAGAGCTCACGCTCGGCTCGCGGGGCGGTGACCAGCGGTGCCACCGCATGCCCTGACGGACTCTGCTCGATGTCCCAGGGCAGGTCCAATAGTGGCCTGCGCGCATAGTTTTCGATGTAGGAGAAGTTCTTCGTCCGGATCGCGCGGATAGGATCGAACGAGTCGTGGTAAGTCTTGGCGGTGTAGACGTGGTCGCGCACCGGCACGGCATGTTCGCCGGCGATCAGCGCCTGCGCATGCGAGACGCCCTCGATGTCGGACGGCGTCGCGACGCCGAGCAGCTCCAGCAGCGTCGGCAGCAAATCCACCCCGCTGAACAGATCGTCGTAGACCTTGGGCGGCAGTTTCATTCGGGTGGGTGGGCGAACGATCATCGCGATTCCGGTGCCCGCCTCATACAGCGTGGATTTCGCTCTCGGAAAGGCAGCACCATGGTCGGTGAGAAAGACCACCCAGGTGCTGGCGTCCAATCCGGTGTCCACAAGGGTGTCCAGTATCCGACCGACCGCAGCGTCGGCGGTGCTGATGGATCCATAGAAATCGGCCAGGTCCTGGCGTACCTCATCGGTATCGGGCAGATAGCCCGGCGGATCGACGGCGTCGCTGTCGGCGGGCTCGTAACGGTCCCGCGGATAAGGCCGATGGGTTTCGAAGAACCCGGCGGTCAGTAGGAACGGTTGCTTAGAGTCTCGGTTATGCAGCCACTGCTGAGCCTGTTCAACGACGTACTCGCAGTACGAATTCGACACATCGAACTCGTCGAACCCGAGGCGCGCCGGATGGGACGTCTCGTGTTGCATCCCGAAAAGCGCTGAGTACCAGCCTGACTCGGAAAGAATTTGCGGCAGCGTCCGGACGCCGGGACGATACTCCCAACCGTGGTGCGCCAGCCCGACCAGGCCGTTGCTCTGCGGGTAACGACCGGTGAACAGCGACCCGCGCGACGGGGAGCACAGTGGCGCGGTGGCATGTGCCCGGGTCAGCAGAATCCCCTCGGCGGCCAGCCGATCCAGCCGCGGGCTGGATACATCGGCGTGCCCGTAGACACCGAGATACCGGCCTAAGTCGTGCCAGTGCACGAGGAGCACGTTGTCGCGTTGCCGACGCGCCGCGCCTGAGTTCGCATCTGTGCCGCCGATCGCCGCCACCTCCTGAACTTCGCGGGCTCCGTCGACGTTATCGGCTGTGGTGATGTGCGGCAGTTGGCGGGGCCGGTATGGCCGGGCCGCTCACCACTGCTGCGGCGGGCCGGGAGGGTTGTGCGGCGGCGGAGGAGGTGGTCCGGGGGGCCACTGTCCGCCGCCCGGATATCCGCCGCGTCCCGCGGTCAAGTGGGGCGGCAGTCCCAGAAGCACCCGGACGGCCGAGATGAACATCAGGCCTCCGGCGACCGCGATGACCAGACCTGAAATCAGGTCGTAGGTAACTCGGCTCGTCGCCCCGTAGCGAGCTTCGACACCGATGGACAAGACCAGCATGACGATGCCGCCGCCGAGGATCAGGAATTGCCCTAGCGGCTTTTTGAGAAAGAGCATCACTGCGCCGGCAGCAACGGCTAGGCACGCCGCGATGATCAAGAAGAGGCAGATGACAAGCGCCACCGGCACGGAGGGAACCATGTTGTGGATCTGGTGGCGACACATGTTGGCGTATTCACCGCCGAACCGATTGCAGACGTCGGTGGCGCGGCTGACAGCGCTGTTCAGGTTAATCCAGAGGGTCAGCGTGAGAATCGCGCCGAGCAACCCCAACACCCCGACGGCCGCGAGGCTGATCCAGCCGAACGTCTGCTGCG
>JAVHWH010000232.1:0-3050 GCA_032159915.1 Mycobacterium sp. | reverse complement strand
GGGCGCCCGTGGCGCCGCAGAGCTCGTCGCGATCCAGCTCGGCGACAATCTCCACGATGCGCCCATCAATCGCGTTGCGCTGACCAGCCAACTCCGCCAACTCCTCGAACAACACCTCAAGACGCTCAGCAGGGCTCACCACCGCGGGAAGCGATGCAGTCAACGACATGACTTCATCATCGCAGCCGGGTACGACAAGTTGCGCCTGCCGAGCCGCGCAGGGGTGGTGCTGTCATCATCTGCCAAGCGGGACAGCCTGATTGGCCACCAAACGCTCCCTACCGCAGCCGTCACCACGGCCGCTCCCAGACGGAAGCGCTGAACCCGCACCGCAGCCGGTAGCCTCACCGCATGGAGCGTCCGCGGCGCGGTCCGGTGTGGTTGGGCATCGATGTGGCATGTGTACTGGTGTTTTGCGCTGTCGGGCGGCGCAGCCACGACGAGGGCCTCAACGTCGCGGGCATCGCGACCACCGCGTGGCCATTCCTGAGCGGGACCGTGCTGGGCTGGCTGCTGTCCCGTGGCTGGCGTCGGCCGTCCGCGCTGTATCCGACCGGTGTGGCGGTGTGGCTGTGCACGGTCATTGTCGGGATGCTGCTGCGCAAGGTCACCTCTGCGGGTGTGGCCGGCAGCTTCATCGTCGTCGCAGCCACGGTCACCGGACTGCTGCTCCTCGGTTGGCGGGCAATCGCCCAACTCGGGCGGCGTTCACGACTGGCCGAAAGGCGGGCCTGAGATATGCCGCGGACGCCCAATGACACCTGGGATCCGGCCACCGGCGTCGGAACTACGGCCACCTTGGTGGCGACCGCGAGGGCATTGGCCAACCGGGCCGGGCTGATCAATGATCCGTTCGCCGAGCCGCTGGTCAGCGCCGTCGGGCTGGACTTCTTCACCCGGGTGGCCGGCGGGGAGCTGACGCCCAGCGACCTTGCTGACAACAACGGCATGGCCTTGCTGACCGACCTTTTGGCAGTCCGGACGCGGTTCTTCGACAACTTCCTCACCGACGCGTGCCGAGCCGGTATCCGGCAAGTCGTGATCCTGGCGTCGGGGCTGGATGCGCGGCCGTACCGGATGTGGTGGCCGGCCAACACAACCGTGTACGAGATTGACCAGCCGCAGGTAATCGACTTCAAGACCAAGACACTGCGTGATATGGATGCCACTCCGGCCGCCAATCGGCGCGCGGTCGGCGTCGACCTCCGGCGGGACTGGCCGGCAGGTCTACGACGGCTCGGCTTCGACACAGGCGAGCCCACTGTGTGGATCGCCGAGGGCCTACTCATCGGATTTCTCACGTCGGCTCAACAGGACCGTTTGCTTGACAATGTCACTGCGTTGAGCGCATCAGGCAGCCGGGCCGCGGCGGACTACTTCAGCGGGCGCCAACCACCATTGCTGAGCCACGAACATCAACTGGCGAAGCGCTGGCGAAGGTTCGGATACCCGGGTGACATGGATGAACTCACGTACCCCGACGAGCCTCACGATCCCGCGGAATCGCTGGCGGCACTCGGTTGGCGAACCGTGGTGACCGAACTCCAAGAACTGTTCATCGCGACCGGGTTACCGGGTTTGCGTCGTCAGGATCTAAAGGGCGCGCAGGTGGCGGGCCGCTATGTTCGTGCGGTTTTCACCTAGTCGCGCCGGAATGCGGCCTACCTCCAGACGTTAGAAATGTAGTGATGCCACCACCCAGCCAATCCGCCCCGGCGCAGCAGCGTCGTTTTGTCGCGGTGACAGCCGACGATCCCAGGGCCCAGCCGCTGCTCGACGAGCTGGCGGTCGAGTACGCGCAGCGCTATGAGAGCACGACGCCGACGGTGATGGCCTGGTTGAAGTCGGTGCCGACCGCGGACTTCGCGCCGCCTGACGGCGGCTTTCTGATCGGCGAGGTGGACGGGGTGCCGGTGACCGGCGGAGCTTTTCAGCGATTTGACGCCCAGACCGCCGAGCTGAAGCGGATCTGGACCGACCGGGCCCACCGTCGCCACGGCCATGCCAGGGCGTTGCTGGTCGAATTGGAAAACCTCATCGCCGAACGCGGCTATCGGCGGGTGTATCTGACGACGGGTCACCGCCAACCCGAGGCGGAGGCGCTCTACGAGGCGACGGGCTACACCCGGCTTCCTGAACCGCTGCCGGCGCGTGGTCCGGTGTTCCCGATCGCGTTCTTGAAGACGCTGTCATGACCGCGCCGACGACGATGCAGAGCGCAGCGATGAGGAGGAGCGGCGCCATATGACCCAGCACCTGCATCTCGGTGTTGCGCTGGACGGCTACGGATGGCACCCGCATGCGTGGCGCCCTACGCTGGCCGCTGAACCGGCGGCGGGGTCGGTGCTCTCCGGTCGGTACTGGGCCGGCCTGGCGAGCACCGCCGAGCGGGGGCTGTTGGATTTCCTCACCATTGACGACAGCCTGCAACCCCAGCCCGGGCGGCACGCACCGCTGAGCCCGCGGCGACTGGCCGGCCGCGGCGACGCCGTCCTCGTCGCAGCGCGTATCGCCCCGGTGACCGAGCACATCGGCCTGATCCCGGTGGCTACCGTGACTCACACCGAGCCGTTCCACCTCTCCAAGGCCATCGCGACACTGGACCATGTGTCGCACGGACGAGCGGGCTGGCAGCCCAGGGTGAGCTCGACAGCTCACGAGGCGGAGCTGTTCGGACGGCGCGAGGCACCGGCCGACGCCGACGAACTGTTCGACGAGGCCGCCGACGTTGTCGAGGTGGTGCGCCGACTATGGGATAGCTGGGAAGACGACGCGATCATTCGCGACGCCGAGACGGCACGCTACATCGACCGGGAAAAGCTGCACTACATCGACTTTCGCGGCAAATATTTCTCGGTGAAAGGGCCCTCGATCACGCCGCGTCCACCGCAGGGTCAGCCGATTGTCGCTGCGTTGGCTCATGGCCCGCGCATTTACGAATTCGCCGCGGTCAGTGCCGATCTGGTTTTCGTCACGCCCACCGACGATGCATCGCTGGATGCAATTCTCGACGAGATCAAGGCGGCCGGCGGACAGCATTTGAAGGTCTA
>JAVHWH010000162.1:0-61622 GCA_032159915.1 Mycobacterium sp. | reverse complement strand
CGAGTAGGTACCAGCACTACGATTTGCCCGACCACGTACGTTGGAAATCATGCCCGATGATGCGCCCGTCGACGTCGTATACCCGTGGCCGAGGCAACCTCCCGCCCACGTGCAACGGTTCGCGCTGATCGGCGGGTTGGTCGCCGCGGAGTCGTTGGCCGGGGGCCACCACCCCGAATCGTGCGGTGGTGTTGGTGTTCATCTATTAACCGCGCGCGTCGAAGGAATCAGGTGATGGCCAAGCACCGTTGGATCGACGTCAAAGCTCCCAACGTTGAGTTGAAGGCTGTGACGTGGGGGCCGACTGACGGTCCGATTGCACTGTGTCTGCACGGTTTTCCTGACACCGCGTATGGCTGGCGCAAAGTCGCACCCCGGCTGGCCGAGGCCGGTTGGCGGGTGGTGGCGCCGTTCATGCGCGGCTACGCGCCGTCGTCCATTCCGTCGGACGGCAGCTATCACGTCGGCGCGCTGATGGACGATGCGCTACAGGTGCGAGCGGCTGTCGGTGGCAGCGAGCGCGACGTGGTGATCGGCCACGACTGGGGCGCGATGGCCGCCAACGGATTGGCGGCGATTCCCGACAGCCCTTTCGACAAGGCGGTGATCATGGCGGTGCCGCCGGCGCCGTCGTTTCGAGTGGGTGTTCGCGGCGCCGGCCCGCTATTGGCGCAGATGCCACTACAGCTGTTGCGCAGCTGGTACATCATGTATTTCCAATTACCTTGGCTGCCCGAACGTTCCGCCTCGTGGGTGTTGCCGCGACTTTGGAAACAGTGGTCCCCGGGGTATGACGCCAAGGTCGACCTGCGCCACGTCGACGCCGCGATCGGCACACCGGAGAGCTGGCGTGCCGCCCTTGCCTACTACCGGGAAACGGTCCGTAATACCAGCCCGCCGCCGCAGTATCGCGAACTGCACCAGCATTGGACACTGCCGCCGAGGTTGCCGATCCTGTACCTGCACGGAGACGACGACGGTTGCGTGACATCGGCTTTCACGCGGTGGGTCGCCAACGGCCTGCCTGACGGCAGCGACGTGACCGTCGTCGACAACGCCGGACACTTCCTGCAACTCGACCAGCCCGACATCGTTGCTGACTTGGTGCTGAATTTCATCGGCTCAGCCCGCTGAAACAGATCCGGCTCGCGGTCCGCCGCGATCGGTGTCACGCTTAGCCATGGTCGTCACTCCGTTTGCCGGGCTCGTCGCTGCTGCAGCTGTGTTGATGACGGGAGCCGTCGCTCATGCTGACGCGCCGGACGACCAATTCCTGAAGCTGCTGGCGAAGGACGGAATCAACGCCGGCCCACCCGAGCAGTTGATCGCCCTAGCCCACGAACGGTGCGACGACGACAATCTTTCTCGCTCCGGGATCTTCACCCTGCATTTCGGCGCGATGCCCAGCCCCTTCAGCAGCGCCATGTTGCAGCTTGCCGCAAAACTGCAGAACCAGGGTGTTGCGGGTCCGCAGGTACGGCCCTTCTTGCTGGACGCCATTAGCGTCTACTGCCCGGGCGCGCACAGTTGATGGTCGTCGCGGCGGCCCACTAGGGCTCCTCGTCGTCGTCTGTGCGGAGCAGTTTTTCGGGGTGGTGGTAGGTGTTGGTGCGGGGTTGTCCTCGGTCGAGGTGTGGTGGGGGGAGCCATTCGGTGTGGCCGCGGGCGTTTTTGCGGGTGGTCCAGCCTTGTTCGGCCAGTCGGTGGTTGGTATGGCAGGCCAGGCTGAGGTGGTCGATGTCGGTGACGGGGTGGGTGGCGTAGGGATCGTCGTGGTGGACCTCGCACTGGTAGGCCGGCATGGTGCAGCCGGGGAAGGTGCAGCCACGATCTCGGGCGTAGAGGACAAGGCGTTGGGCCGCTGAGGCCAGCCGCTTGGTGTGATAGAGCGCCAGGGCTTTGCCGTTGTCGAAGATGGCCAGGTAGTGATGAGCGTGGGCGCCGAGCCGGATCACATCCGACATCGGCAATAACGTGCCGCCGCCGGTCAGCCCGCGCCCAGCCCCGGCCTCCAGCTCTTGCAGGGTGGTCGTCACGATGATCGACGCGGGCAGCCCGTTGTGTTGACCAAGCTCACCGGACGCGAGCAGGGCGCGGGCGGCGGCGAGCAGGGCGTCGTGCTGGCGCTGCCCGAGGCTGCGGGTGTCACTCTGGATGGCGGCTTGGGAGGGGGTGCCGCTGAGGCAGGGTTCGTCGTCGGCGGCGTTGCACATCCCGGGTGCGGCCAGCTTGGCCAAGACGGCGTCGATAGTGGCCCGTGCTTCGGGGTTGAGCCAGCCGCTGATCGGGCTCATCCCGTCGAGGTCTTGGCGGCCGATGCTCAGGCTGCGGCGGGTGGCGCGGTCCACATCGCTGAAGTCGCCGTCGGGGTTGAGGCAGTCGGTGAGTTTGTCGGCCAGCTTGGCCAGCTCATCGGGGCGGTGCTCGCCGCCGAGGCGGGCCAGCTGCGCCTCAGCATGCGTGCGGGTCTCAATGTCGACGAAATCCGGGAGCCGGTGCACGAACCCGCGGATCACCGCCACATGGCCCGCCCCGAGCTGACCGTTGCGTTGCGCGGCGGCAGTGGCAGCCAGCACCGGCGCCAACGGCTCACCACTCAAAGCCCGCCGCTCACCGAGATCCTCGGCGTCATGCACCCGCCGCGAGGCTTCGGCGCGGGAGATCCGTAGCCGGTCCGCCAACGCCGGCGCCAGCCTGCCGCCCAACTCGCTGGGACTGGCTTGGGCGGCGAGTTGGTTGATCAGGGCGTGTTCGACGGCGGGCTGCTGACGGCGAAAACCCTCGAACCGTTCCAGCACCGCCAGCCGCTCGGGTGTGGTCAACACGTCGAACGTCAAGTCCAGAGCGTGCTTGTAGCCGGCCTCGAGCATGTCGAGGACCTCGACGATCTCTTCCCGACTACTAGCACCCATGTTTGAATTATATTGCGGCGCACTGACATCACCACGCAGTGGGAGCGGAATTGTGGATGAAACTGCAACTGTGGATAACCGCTGAGTCCTCACACCGGCAGTCCGGAGAACATCACCCGCCCCGGATCGTACTTCTGCCGAACGGCGCTCAACTGGGAGAGATTGGGCCCGAAGTACCGCGATGCTGACTGATTGGCCTCGAGGTAATTCGCGTAGCCACCAACCGAATACGGCTGCACGGCCCGGTGCGCTGTATTGAGCCAGCCGAGTGCACCCGACGGGTCGCCGGGTGTTTCGACATACCACTGCACCAACGACGACTGGTGCCGCCACGGGAACGCCGACGCCCCCGGGGGCACGTCCGCCAGCGCCCCGTCGAGCGCATGCATGATGGCCAGCATGCGGCCAGCTCCGCGCGGGAACTGCTCGACCGCGGCGGCAATTCCCTGCGCAGCCGCCGGCGTGATCGTCGTGAAAACATCTGAGCCGCCTACATATCCGAGCGGTGACGGGTTGAGATTCCCGACCGCCAGGTAGTTGGTCAGGTCCAGATAGTTGAAGGTGTGGCTGTCCGTCCCGGTCGGCTGGAGGCCGACGGCTGAGGTGATCGCCGATGCGACGCCGCCACCGGAGCCGGCCGGGCAGGTCGCCAGGATGCGGCAGTGCGTACCCATCGCATCTACCGTGGCATCTGCGAGCGCCCAACAGCTGCGGTCGGCACTACGCAACCAGTTCTGCCAACCCACCAGCACCTGTGCGAACGACTGCCCGGGGAAGTCGAGGTTCACCGCATCGACCTGGCCGGCCGGAAACGTGGCGAAGGTCAGCGAGGTGGTGACGCCGAAATTGCCGCCACCGCCACCACGCAACGCCCAGAACAGGTCGGGCTGTGACGTCGCCGACGCGGTGACAGCCTGACCGCTCGGCAGCACCACGGTGGCCGACCGCAATGCGTCCGACATCAGGCCGGCATGCCGTGAGTGCGCACCAAGCCCACCGCCCAGGGCGTGGCCCGCCGCACCGACCGATGGACACGTACCGGTTGGGATACCGCGACCCGCAGCCGCCAGCACCTGATGCATCGCATACAAACTCGTCGCAGGCGGCACAGTGACCAGCCCGCTGGCGGCGTCGTAGCTGATGTCACCGGGCAGCTGTCGCAGGTCCAGGACCATGGTTCCGTTCGCGGTAGAAGCTCCCACGTAGGAATGTCCACCGCCGCGCGGGGCCACCTTGAGGTTGTTGGCGGCGGCGAACGTCATCGCCTTCTGCACATCGCCGGCCGACGTCACAGCGACCACCGCAGCCGGTGACATCCCGTTGTAGTTAGTGTTGAAAACCGCTTTGGCCGAACCGAATTGCGACGCATTCGGTTGGATGACCTGCCCGCCGATGGCCCGGGACAAGCCGTCCCAGCCCGAAGAGACCGGTTCCGCACCGGCGCGGGCGGTGCCGAAGAGCGCGCCGGCGGCAAACGTTCCGGCGGCGCCTCGCAGAAACGTCTGCCGCGATATCTCACGCGTCACTGCGGGGCTCCTGCCATGTCCTGCATTGTCGGGCACACGAACCCAAGAACCGCCGTGGCGCAACACGTGTCGGCCCGTGTCGCCTCAAACGTACGCGAACCTTTACCCCGTCGTGTTCTGAACGTGACTGCGAAGGACCAGAGTTCGATGCGGACACATCAGACATCGGGGGTTGGGTATGGGTCGCAGTTGGATGGCGTCGTTGAACAGCCAGCCGTTGGCCGTGCGCGCACTGATCGGTGTCGGCTGTTTCATCACGGTGGCGACCGCGTTCTCGATACCTGGCGGGGCAGATCCCAACGACGACAATTTCATCGATGCGCTCAGCCACGCCGGAATCGAGTACGGCGAGCCGGGGAACGCGATGGCGGTCGGTCAGTCCATCTGCCCGATGCTGGCTGCACCCGGCGGAAGCTTCGCCGCGGCGGCCTCCGGCGTGGCGCACCGCGGCATGTCGCCGCAGGCGGCGCGGATGTTCACTACCATCGCGATCCGGACCTACTGCCCGGAGGAATTGGCAAACCTGATGGGCGGCAACCGTTCTGGCCAGCCCCAGATCCCAGGTATGACGGGGATCCCGGGCGTCTAGCGGGTTCCCAGCGGGTCGATCGTCCAGGCGATGTACACCATCGCCGCGGCGACCGATGCCATCGTGGCGAAGTCAATCGCCTTGCTGCGCACCACCAGTAGCCCGGCACGATCGTCGGTGAGAACTAGTCGCAGCGCTGCGGCCACACCTGCTGCGATCCCGATCAGCAGGGCGCCGCGGCGCCAGAAGTTGGCCGCCGCCAAGCTGAACGCCACCACGAAGATCAGCGTCACCCAGACGATCGGCCATTGCGGTCGGAGGCGGCGCATGTCTACTGCCCTTCGGCCAACTCGACGACGTTGGTCAACAGGAACGCGCGAGTCAGCGGCCCGACGCCGCCGGGATTCGGCGACACCTTGCCGGCCACCTCCCAGACGTCGGGATGCACGTCGCCGGTGAGTTTGCCGTCCACCCGGCTGACGCCCACGTCGATCACGGCCGCGCCGGGACGCACCATGTCGGCGGTCAGCATGTGCGGCACGCCGACTCCGGCGACGATGATGTCGGCCTGCTTGGTCAGCGCGGGCAGGTCACGAGTTCCGGTGTGGCACAACGTGACCGTCGCATTTTCCGAGCGCCGGGTCAGCAACAGGCCGAGCGGCCGACCGACCGTCACACCCCGGCCGATCACAACGACGTGCGCACCGGCGATCTCGACGTCGAAGCGACGCAGCAGGTGCACGATGCCACGCGGGGTGCAGGGCAGCGGCGCCGACTCCATTAACACCAGCCGGCCCAGGTTCGTCGGGTGCAATCCGTCGGCGTCCTTGGCCGGATCGACGCGCTCCAACGCCGCGTTCTCGTCCAGGTGATCGGGCAGCGGCAACTGCACGATGTAGCCGGTGCATTCGGGGTTGGCGTTGAGTTCGTCGATGGTCTCGTCGAGCTTGGCCTGACTGATGTCGGCGGGCAGGTCGCGGCGCAGCGAAGTGATGCCCACCTTGGCGCAGTCGGCGTGCTTGCCGCGGACGTATGCCTGCGACCCCGGGTCGTCGCCTACCAGGACGGTGCCCAGCCCGGGCGTTTTTCCCGCCGCGGTCAACGCGGCCACCCGCTCCTTGAGGTCGACGAAGATCTCGTCACGCGTGATTTTGCCGTCCAACGTCATTGCACCCACGTCGACCAGTTTGGCATGTGCGCTGGCCACCAGAGTTGGGCAGATCGATGGTGACCCGCTGCGTTCGGCTCCGCCGACCTTGCGATCGCCTAGGCAGATCGATGGCGACCCGCTGCGTTCGGCTCCGCCGACCTTGCGATCGCCATTAGGCTCCTGACATGTCCGAAGCCCCGGACGTGCTGGCACCCGCAAAGCTCGGGCCCATCACGCTGCGCAACCGCATCATCAAATCCGCCACCTTCGAGGCCCGCACACCCAACGCGCTCGTCAGCGACGACCTGATCGAGTACCACCGGTTGCCGGCGGCCGGCGGAGTCGGCATGACCACGGTGGCTTACTGCGCGGTCTCCCAAGGCGGCCGCACCGAAGGCAACGGGATCTGGATGCGCCCCGAAGCCGTCCCCGGATTTCGGCGGCTCACCGATGCGATTCACGCCGAAGGTGCTGCGGTCTGCGCCCAGATCGGACATGCCGGCCCGGTCGCGAACGCGCGCTCCAACAAAGCCACGGCGCTGGCGCCGGTACGGTTCTTCAACCCGATCGGCATGCGGTTCGCCAGGAAGGCCAGCCGCCAGGACATCGACGATGTGATCGCCGCGCACGCCAACGCGGCCTTGCTGGCGGTCGACGCCGGGTTCGATGCCGTCGAAGTGCACCTGGGCCACAATTATCTGGCAAGTTCGTTTCTGAGTCCGCTGATCAACCGCCGCAGCGACGAGTTCGGCGGGTCGCTGGAGAACCGGGCCAAAGTCGCCCGCGGGATGGTGCTCGCCGTCAAGCGCGCGGTCGGGAACCAGATCGCGGTGACCGCCAAACTCAACATGTCCGACGGCGTCCGCGGCGGAATCTCGGTCGAGGAGGCCATCACCACCGCCAAGTGGTTGCAGGACGACGGCGCGTTGGACGCGATCGAACTCACCGCGGGTAGTTCGCTGGTCAACCCTATGTACCTGTTCCACGGCGACGCCCCGGTCAAGGAATTCGCCAGGGCGTTCAAGCCGCCGCTGCGCTGGGGCATGCGGATGACCGGCAAGAAATTCCTCCGCGAATACCCTTATCGCGAGGCCTATCTGCTGCGCCATGCCAAGCGGTTCCGCGCCGAGCTGACGCTGCCGCTGATCCTGCTCGGCGGCATTACCAATCGCGAGACGATGGATACGGCGATGGCCGAGGGATTTCAGTTCGTCGCGATGGGCCGCGCGCTGCTGGCCGAGCCTGATCTGATCAACCGGATCGCCCGCGACGGCGCTGCCGTGCGTTCGGCGTGTACGCACTGCAACCGGTGCATGCCGACGATTTACACCCGCACGCGTTGCGTGGTGACCGGCGCACCGGACCTCCTCGCGCACTGACCGAACGGCAGCCGATACAGTCGGTGCAGTGAGCCAAGCAGCTAATGTTGGGGCGGTGAGTCACGCCGCACCGCCCGCGCTGACCGTCCGGTATGACGGAACACCACGTACTTTCGCCGCAGGTCACGACGTCGTGGTCGGCCGCGATCTGCGCGCTGACATACGGATCACGCATCCGTTGATCTCCCGGGCGCACCTGCTGCTGCGCTTCGACCAGGGCCGCTGGCTGGCCATCGACAACGGCTCGCTGAACGGGACCTACCTGCAGGGCCGTCGTGTGCCGGCCGTCGAGCTTCACGACGGCCAGACGATCAACATCGGCAATCCCGATGGGCCGCAACTGAGTTTTGCGATCGGTCTCCACGACGGCGTCGCCGGCCGCCCGCCGCAGACCGCGTCGATGCCGATCGCCCGGTCCGGCCCGCCCGCTCACCGGCCGGGGCCCGCACCCCAGCCGCCCCGCCCATCGGCGGGTTCCCGGCCACCAGCACCTCCCGGCCAGGGACCGTCGCGCCCGTATCCCGGCGGCCCGCCGCAGCAGCCCCACCCGGGATCACGCCCGCCCGCCTACCCACCGGGGCCGCAGCATCAGCCACCGCCGCCCGTCCGGCAACCGGTGGCCCAGGTCGCGTCGGCTCCCCCGATGAACCTGGCGCCCAAGACCCAGATGGCGCCGGTGATCAGCACGCCACCCGAAGTCGGCAACCTGGCCACCAAGATGATCCAGGCGATCCTGCCCAACTCGCTGACACCGGACAAGCCGGCGGGCTCGGCGACGATCGGGCGCGCCAACGACAACGACATCGTGATCCAGGACGTGCTGGCATCGCGTCATCACGCGTTCCTGGTCGACTCGCCGCTGGGCACCGAGATCCGGGACGCCCACAGCGTCAACGGCACCTTCGTCAACGGCGTGCGGGTCGGGTCCGCGGTGCTCAACGAGGGCGACGTCGTCACGATCGGCAACATCGACTTGGTCTTCACCGGCGGCAACCTGCTCCGGCGCACCGAGGCCGCCACCCGTACCGGTGGCCTCGAGGTCAACAATGTGCACTTCAGGATCGACGGCAAGGAGCTCCTGGACGGGATCTCCCTGACGGCCCGGCCGGGAACGCTGACCGCGATCATCGGTGGCTCGGGCGCAGGTAAAACCACGCTGTCGCGGCTCATCGCCGGATACACCCGTCCCAGCGGCGGAAACGTCA
Organism: Mycobacterium sp.; assembly: GCA_032159915.1. GTDB lineage: Bacteria > Actinomycetota > Actinomycetes > Mycobacteriales > Mycobacteriaceae > Mycobacterium. The sequence goes on along the minus strand of JAVHWH010000162.1, from coordinate 52,921 downwards.
CGTTCGAAGGCCATGACATCCATGCCGAGTACGCGACGATGCGCAGCCGGATCGGGATGGTGCCGCAGGACGACGTGGTGCACCGCCAGCTCACCGTCAACCAGGCGCTGGGCTACGCCGCCGAGCTGCGGCTGCCGCCGGACACCAACAAAGCGGAACGGGCCCAGGTCGTCGCGCAGGTGCTCGAGGAACTCGACCTGACCAAACACGCCGACACCCGGGTGGACAAGCTGTCGGGTGGTCAGCGAAAGCGCGCATCGGTTGCGCTGGAGTTGCTGACCCAACCGTCGCTGCTGTTGCTCGACGAGCCGACCTCGGGTCTCGACCCGGCGCTGGACCGTCAGGTGATGCTGATGCTGCGCCAGCTCGCCGACGCCGGACGTGTCGTACTGGTGGTGACGCACTCGGTGTCCTACCTCGACGTCTGTGACCAGATTCTGCTGATGGCCCCCGGCGGCAAAATGGCGTTCAACGGGCCGCCCAGCCAGGTCGGTGAAGCCTTGGGCACCACCAACTGGGCCGACATCTTCGCCAATGTCGGCGCCGATCCGGACGAGGCCAACCGCCGCTTCCTGGAACGGGGCGGCAGGCGCCAGGAGTCGAAGGCGCCGGACAAGAAAAGCCCGGCAGATCTGGGCGAGCCCGTGCACACCGACCTGCTGCGCCAGCTCTCCACGATCGCCCGTCGCCAGGTTCGCCTGGTCATCTCCGACCGCGGCTATTCGGTGTTCCTCGCGGTGCTGCCGTTCCTGATCGGTGCGCTGTCGCTCACCGTGAAAGGCCCGAAACCTGGTCTTGGCCCGGCTGATCCGCTGGGTCTGGCGCCGACTCAGCCGCAGTACATCATGGTGCTGCTCAATATCGGCGCGGTGTTCATGGGCACCGCGCTGACCATCCGCGACCTGATCGGCGAGCGCCCGATCTTCCGGCGTGAACAGGCGGTCGGCCTGTCCACCACGGCCTACCTGCTCGCCAAGGTGTTCGTGTTCTGTGTCTTTGCGACCGTCCAGGCGGCGATCGCGACGTTCATCGTCCGGCTCGGAAAGGGTGCTCCCACAGCACATCCACCATTCTTCGACAACTCCACCTTCTCGCTGTTCGTCACCGTCGCCGGAACTTGTGTGGCCTCGGCCATTTTGGGCCTGATGCTCTCGGCCGTGGCGCAGTCGAACGAGCAGATCATGCCGCTGCTGGTGGTGTCGATCATGTCGCAGCTGGTGCTGGCCGGCGGAATGATCCCGGTGACCGGCCGCGCCGGGCTCAACCAGCTGTCCTGGCTGACGCCCGGCCGGTGGGGTTACGCCGCGGGGGCGTCGTCGATCGACTTCCCAGACCTGGTGAAAGTCAAGCAGATTCCGACCAACGACCCGGTCTGGCAGCACTCCAAGCACATTTTCCTGCTCGACATGGGGATGCTCGTGGCACTGTCGCTGTTCTATGGCGGCTATGTGCGGTGGAGCATCCGGCTCAAACGCTAGCCCGCGTCCAGTCGCAGTCCGTGCGCCGCGGCATAGGCCAGGGCCTGCTCGACGTCGATACGCGACTGGGTCAACGATGCTGTCGTCCACAGCGACGGATCCACGATCGCGCCACGCAGATCGGCTTCGTCCAAACGGGTTCCGGTGGTGCGGGCGCCGGACAGGTCGGCGCCGCGTAGCACGGTCTTGCGCAGGTCGGCTTCCACCAGGTTGGCCTCGCGGAACCGGCAGCCACTCAAGTCGGTGCCGCGCAGGTCGTTTCCCCCGAGCACCGTCAGCGTGAAGTCCACCTCGTCCAGGGTCAACGGCCGAAACCGGCACCGCACGAACACCGAACCCAGCATGCTGCATTGACGAAACATGCTGTGCCACAGCGTCGTCAGGTTGAAGGTGCAGTTACGGAAGGCTGACCCGAGATGCTCGGACTCAGCGAGGTTCACCCTGCTGAAATCGCATTCGGTGAACACCACCCGCTCGGTGCGCAAGCGACTGAGATCGTCGTCGCGGAAATCGTGCCCGGCGAATTCGCGATCGGTCCAATCCACTACGCGGTGGAGGACAAGCTTGCCAGCGCGTATTCGCTGATCGTGATCAAAGCGTCGGTCGCCGATCGGCGATCGCGGGCGTCGACGTTGATCACCGGGACATGCGCCGGCAGCGTCAGCGCCTTACGCACCTCATCCGCGGGATACCTCGGGCTGCCCTCGAACTCGTTGACCGCGATCAGGAATGGCAGATTGCGGTGCTCGAAGAAGTCGACCGCGGCAAAGCAGTCCTGCAAACGCCGGCAGTCCACCAGGATGACCGCGCCGATCGCGCCGCGCACCAGGTCGTCCCACATGAACCAGAACCGGCGCTGTCCCGGCGTTCCGAACAGGTAGAGCACCAGGTCTTCGTCGAGGGTGATCCGGCCGAAGTCCATCGCGACCGTGGTGGTCCGCTTGTTCGGGGTGGCCTCGACCATGTCGATCCCGGCGGAGGCGTCGGTGACCATCGCCTCGGTGCGCAGCGGCATGATCTCGGACACCGCACCCACGAATGTTGTCTTGCCGGCACCGAATCCACCAGCGACGACGATCTTCGTGGACGCGGTGTCGCGCGACTTCGGATACGGAGGGGCCCCCGCCTCAGAGCGCTCGTAGGCCACGGAGCGTCCTTCCTATCAGTTCGCGGCGTTCGTCACGGGTAGAGCTTTCGGACAGCGTCCGATTAACTCGAAGGTAGCCCGAAGTCACCAGATCGCCGACCAACACGCGCGTGACACCCAGCGGCAAATTCAGGCGAGCCGATATCTCGGCCACCGATGGACTTTTGACGCACAGCTGGATGATCCTGCCCCGCACATCGTTGACCGGCCACCGGTGGAACATGGCCGACTGCAACGCCTGCACCGGCGCTTCCAGCGGAATGTCGACGCTGGCCCTGGTGCGGCCGGCCGTCAGGGTGTACGGGCGAACCAGACTCGCCTCAGGAGGCGGCGGTTCGGATCCCGGTGGTTCGCGGTTGTCCATTGCCACTCACGAGTGTGATGCGCTCGGCGACGATGCACGTCGGGACGATTGCACCACATTGCCCACTCGTTCGACGAGGATGGCCATCTCGTATCCGATTTGGCCGATGTCGCACGACGTCGCGGCCAGTGTCGCCAGATGCGAGCCGTCCCCGACCTGCATCAACAGCAGGTAGCCGTTCTGCATCTCCACCACCGACTGCAGCACCTGGCCGCCGTCGAACAGCTGCGCGGCGCCATTGGCCAGGCTGGCCAGGCCTGAGGACACCGCCGCGAGCTGGTCGGCGCGCTCCTTCGGCAGGTGCTCGCTGGCCGCGATCAGCAGCCCGTCGACGGATACCAGAATCGCGTGCGACACCCCGCGGACGTCGCGGGCGAAATTCGACACCAGCCAGTCCAGGGAATTGTCGGAGCGTGCGGGTTGGCTCGGCTGTATGGGTTGGAAGCCAGAGGTCATTCGCGATCGGTTCCTTGGTCGTCGTCACGGGCATGTGCGCGTCCGGCACGGACGCCGCCGAAATGACTGCTTATCGAGGCGCGGACGGCCTCGGGGTCTCGGGCCGGCGCTTGGTGCGCGGGTGCACGTCCCGATCCCTGGTTGTCCGCTGCCCCGCTGTAGTCGTCGTCACCGCCGGGACGGTGGTGCGCATTCCCGTTCTGCAGTTCGCCGGCCCCGCCCGGCACCAGCCGGGCACCAGGGTCACGCACCGGCAGCCCGTGTTCAGTGTGGTCTTGCACCGGCGTGTTCTCCACTTCCGCGGCGGCGGACCAGCCGCGGTCCCACACCGACTGCCAATCCAGATCCGGGCTTCGCGCCAGCTCGTGCGGGTCGACCAACCATTCGGAGAGCATCCGCTGGTAAATCAAATCGTCCTCGGGCGACTCGGGCGGCGGGGCGGCCGCTGCATCGGCCCAGACGTCTTCGCCGGCCGGCTCGGCTTCGGGCGGCTGGCGGCTCTCTTTGTTGAACCGGGCTCGCGACCCGAAGAACGACGATGTGTTGGACACCGGTTGTGCGGCCGGCCGGTTCGGAGTCGGATCATCGGCTTCCTGCGGTGCGACGGCCGGTTGCTCGCCTTGATCCGGCGAGGCGGCCGGAGCGCCGGTGATGCCACTGCTCCCGGGCCTGCGCCGGGGCAGCAGGCTGAACGAGGGCTCGGCCGAGTCTGAGCCGATGAGCTCGCCGGTGTCAGCGAATGGCGCCAGGTCTGACGTGTCGTCGGGTACGGCGACCGGCGGCGCGGGCGGCTCCGCGAACGCTGCCTCCGGTGTCGTCTCGCGCGGGGCCGTCGAGCCTGCATCGGGGCTCACCAGCACGGTCGACGGTAGGTAAATCTCGGCGGTCGTGCCCGAACGGGCATCCTCGACTGACGAGCTGCGCAGCCGCACGCTGATCCCGTGCCGGTCGGCCAACCGCCCGACCACGAACAGTCCCATGTGGCGGGCGCTGTCGGGGCTCACCTCTCCCCCGGCGCGAAGGCGCATGTTGGCGATACGGCGGTCTCCGTCGGTCATGCCCAGCCCGACGTCGACGACCTGCAGCAAGACCGCTCCGTCGCTGCGGAACCCGGCCGACACCCGCACCGGAGACGCCGGCGGCGAGTAACGCAACGCGTTGTCGATCAGTTCCGCGAGCAGGTGAACGATGTCACCGGAAACCGCGCCGGCAATCATGCAGTCCGGCACCATCGACGTCTCGACACGGCGGTAGTCCTCGACCTCGGAGGTGGCTGCGTGGATGACCGACGACAGCGGCACGGTCGTGCGCTGATCTCCCCGTGAGCTCTGGGCGCCCGCCAGCACCAGCAGGTTGGCGCCGTTGCGTCGCATCCGCGCGGCCAAGTGGTCGAGCCGGAACAAGCTCTCGAGACGTTCAGGATCTTCTTCGTTGCGCTCGAGGCGGTCGATGAGCGAGAGCTGCTGGTCGACCAGCGAACGGTTGCGCCGCGACATCGTCTCGAACATGTCGTTGACCAACAGCCGCAACCGGGCTTCGTCGCCGGCCAGAAGCAACGCCTGGGTGTGCAGTTCGTCGACCGCATGCGCGACCTGACCGATTTCCTCGGTGGTGTGCACAGGCAGCGGCTCGGGCGGCGACTCGTCACCGGCCCGCACCCGGGTGATCTCGCGCTCGAGGTCCTCGTGCGCCACTTTCAGCGCGCCGTCGCGCAGCACACGCAGCGGCCGGATCAGCGTGCGGGCGACCAGCAACACGATGAGCAGCGCGGCGACGATGGCGGCCAGCACCAGCACGGTGTCCCGGATCGCCGCGTTGCGACGGTCATCGGCCTGGTTTTCGACGGCCTTGGTCACCTTCGCGGTGAAGTCGTTGACGATCTGCGCGGCGATCCCGTCGGTGGTCTGCACCGAGTGCAACAGCGCGGGGTTGTTGACCAGCTTCTGCGCCGGATCAGACATCAGGGCCATCCGGGTCACCATCTGCTGCTGCAGCGTCTTGGCTTCCGGCGAGCCGACGCCGAGCACTTCGGCCATCCCGAACAGCGTCGACGGCTCGGTACCGGCCAACGTCATCATCGACGTCCGCAGCTCGGGTTCGGGCAGATCCGCACCGCGGGCGATCAGCACCTGCTGCATCATCATCTGGCCGCGAGCCCCGATCGCCCGGCTGAGCCCTTGCGCCTGACCGCGGATCTGCTCGTTGTCGACGCGCACCGAGCCGTCGATGGCGTTCTCGGCGGTCAACAGAATCGGCGCGTAGGTCGTCACCCGCGCCCGCAAGCCGAGGGTGTTCGACGCGACGTTGTCCAGCAGCGCCTGACCGCCGTCCAGCATGGCGTCGATGCCGGCGCTCACATCGGGCGCGACGTCGGTTCCGTGCAGACGGGATTCGAGTTCACTTTTGCGAGCGTCGTAGTTTTTCTTCGCGCCATCGGCATCGCCACCAGTCGAGATCGCCAGCAATGCAACGTCCAAAGCGGACATGTATTTGGTGATCGCCGGAACCATTTCGGCCCGGTCGGCCGCCAATCGAAGCCGGTGCGCGTCGTCCAGCGCGCCCGCGACGCGGAATCCTCCGAAGACCATTGCCAGCACCATCGGGAGCGCGACAATTGCGACGACTTTCCACCGGACCGGCCAGTTGGGCAAAGACCATGACGGGGGCCGTTTGATAAAAATGGCTTCGGCGCTGTTGCTCTCTGCCGGCTGATTTTCGCCCGACGAACGCGCCCGCGAGGGGCGGGCAAACATCGTCACCGGAACAGCGCGGTGTTAGCGTCCGCTCCGCTGAATCGCAGTGTAAGCGCGTCGTTCATGGGACTTCCTGCTAATTGCGCTCACCCCGAGCGACGGGCAAGCAAGATACGCCTGGCAATTAAACGAGTATGCCAGGCTGCGGCTGTAGTGACCACAATTCTTACTGAACAGACAGAGTTCACCGACGCCGTTGTGGCTCGGTTGTATGCCACCGAGCAAACTAGGTAAACGCGCTTACAGGCCGCCGCACTGGGCCGGACCGCTGAAAATCGTCGCTGTTACGGTGTGTTGTGTTCAGGCTGCTGTTTTTCTCACCGCGAATTGCGGCGAATACGGGTAATGCCATCCGCACTGCAGCGGTCACCGGAGTAGAACTGCATCTGGTCGAGCCGTTGGGTTTCGACCTGACTGAGCCCAAGCTGCGCCGGGCGGGCCTGGATTACCACGACCTCGCCTCGGTCACCGTCCATCCGTCGCTGGATGAGGCGTGGGCCGCGCTGCAACCGCAGCGGGTGTTCGCGTTCACCGCCCACGCGACGCAACTGTTCACCGACGTCAGTTATCAGCCCGGCGACGTGTTGATGTTCGGCCCGGAGCCCACCGGACTCGACGCGGCGACGCTGGCCGATCCACACATCACCGGCCGGCTGCGCATCCCGATGCTGGACGGCCGGCGCTCGCTCAACTTGGCCAACGCCGCCGCGGTCGCGGTCTACGAGGCGTGGCGACAGCAGAGGTTCGCCGGCTCGGTGTGACGTCGGCCCGGCTCGGTGTGACGGTCGGCCCGGTGATCTACCAGGTGTTCCAATGCGTGAGCTGCTCAGCCGGCAGCCGCTTGGCCCGCTTGAAGTCCGTGCCCTTGGTGTAGGCGATCGGGAACAGGCCGCACTGGCTGTACTTCTCGTAGGGGATGCCCAGTATTTCGGCGACTTTCTCCTCGCCGCCACGGATCAGGTGCAGCGTCGTCCAGCAGGTGCCCAGTCCGCGTGAGCGCAGCGCCAGGCAGTAGCTCCAGACCGCCGGGAACAGGGACGCCCAGAATGACACGCCACCCAGCGGTTGCTTCTCCTCGCGGCCTTCGATGCACGGGATCATCAAGACCGGCGCTTCATGCATGTGCTCGGCGAGGTAAGTCGCGGAATCCCGGACCGCGCCCATCCGCTCGCCACGGGCGTCGCCTTCGGGATACTCCGCGCTCGGCGAGCTCAGATAACCCTTGGCGTTGGCCAGATAGATCTCGCCGATCGCCTTCTTCTTTTCGTCGTCCTCCACGAAAACCCATTGCCAGCCCTGCGAATTGGAGCCGGTGGGGGCCTGCAACGCCAAATCGAGACATTCCATCAGGACGTCGCGCGACACCGGCTTGTCGAAGTCGAGGCGCTTGCGGACCGAACGGGTGGTGGTCAGGACTTCGTCGACAGACAGATTAAGGGTCATGCGCGCGAGATTACTCACGGCGTGAAGTCACACAGTTCCCGGCCGCACCGTCAGCTGACCATGAGGTCTTGCTGAAATCGAGACCCATATGCGATATCACGCAGCAAATCGACGGCAAGTGATATCGCATATGGTCTCGAATTGAAAAAAGGATCGGTCCCGAGACACGCGGCACAAGATACCGCTGAGGCCGGTGAGGTTGGCGGTCAACGGAAGTCGCGGGACTTCGATCCGATCTTCAGGGTGAGCTTGCCGAGACGTTCGGCGATGACAGTTACTGCGCCACTGGCATTTTGGACCTTACCGCGGACCAACAGCGCCGGCGCCGACTGAGCCAGCTTGCGGTGGCGCGCCCACACCCCCGGCGTGCAGAGCACGTTGACCATCCCGGTCTCGTCCTCGAGGTTGATGAACGTCACCCCTTGAGCCGTCCCGGGCCGCTGCCGGTGAGTGACCGCCCCGGCGATCAGCACCCGGTCGCCGTCGGGCACCGACAACAGATCGGCGGCGGGTACCACACCCATCTCGTCGAGATCCGACCGCAGGAACTGGGTCGGGTAGCTGTCCGGTGAGATGCCGGTGGCCCACACGTCGGCGGCGGCCAGTTCCACCTCGCTCATCCCCGGCAGAGCCGGAACATGCGACGACGAGCCCACCCCCGGCAATCGATCCGGCCGTTGAGTGGCGGCCGCGCCGGCCGCCCACAGCCCCTCACGCCGCGACATCCCGAAGCAGCGCAGCGCGCCCGCAGTAGCCAGCGCCTCGGTCTGCGGAACGTTCAGCTGAACTCGAGTCGTCATATCCACGAGAGAATCGAAGGGACCGTGCGCTTTTCGTTCTTCGACCAGCTTTTGGGCGAGGTCTTTTCCGATGTGACGAACATCGCCCAGCCCCAGCCGCACCTCGGTTCCGGCATTCTCCAGCGTGGCGTGCACCAGGCTCGCGGCCACGCACGGACCGTGCACCGTCACCCCGTGCCTGCGGGCGTCAGCCACCAGCGACTGCGGCGAATAAAAGCCCATCGGCTGCGCACGCAGCAGCGCCGCGCAGAACGCCGCGGGGTGGTGCAGCTTGAACCACGACGAGTAGAAGACCAGCGACGCGAAACTCAGCGAATGGCTTTCCGGGAAGCCGAAATTGGCGAAGGCCTCCAGCTTTTCGTAGACCCGGTCGATCACGTCGTCGGCAGCGCCGTGCAGATTGCGCATGCCGTCGTAGAACCGGCCGCGCAACCGCTGCATGCGTTCGGTCGACCGCTTGGATCCCATGGCGCGGCGAAGTTGATCGGCTTCGGCGCCGGAAAAACCGGCGCAGTCCACCGCGAGCTGCATCAGCTGTTCCTGAAACAGCGGCACTCCCAACGTCTTGTGCAACGCCGGCTCCATCGACGGGTGGTCATAGACGACCGGGTCGAGGCCGTTTCGCCGCCGGATGTACGGATGGACCGATCCGCCCTGGATGGGCCCGGGGCGGATCAACGCCACCTCGACCACCAGGTCGTAGAACACCCGGGGCTTGAGCCGCGGCAACGTGGCCATCTGCGCGCGCGATTCCACCTGGAACACCCCGACGGAATCGGCGCGGGACAACATCTCGTACACCGCCGGTTCGGACAGGTCCAACGTGGCCAGGTCGACCTCGATACCTTTGTGCTCGCCCACCAGGTCGATGGCGTAATGCAGCGCCGAGAGCATGCCCAGCCCGAGCAGGTCGAATTTCACCAAGCCGATTGCCGCGCAATCGTCTTTGTCCCACTGCAATACACTGCGGTTCTCCATGCGGGCCCATTCGACCGGGCAGACATCGGCGATCGGGCGATCACAGATCACCATGCCGCCGGAATGGATACCCATGTGCCGAGGCAGGTTTTGAATCTGGTCGGCCAGCTCGACCACCAGCTCGGGAATACCGTCGATCTCAGACGGACGTCCACTCCAGTGGCTGATCTGCTTGCTCCACGCATCCTGCTGTCCTTGCGAAAACCCCAGGGCACGAGCCATGTCGCGCACCGCGATACGGCTGCGGTAGGTGATCACATTGGCGACCTGGGCGGCGTAGTCGCGGCCGTACTTGTCGTAGACGTACTGGATGACGTTCTCGCGCAGGTCCGACTCGATGTCGATGTCGATGTCGGGCGGCCCGTCACGAACCGGCGACAGAAAACGCTCGAACAGCAGCTCGTTGGCCACCGGGTCGACCGCGGTCACACCGAGCGCATAGCAGACTGCCGAGTTGGCCGCCGATCCCCTGCCCTGGCACAGGATGTTGTTCTCCCGGCAGAATCGGGTGATGTCGTAGACCACCAGGAAGTATCCCGGAAACTTCAGTTGGGCAATGACTTCCAGCTCATGCTCGATCTGGGCATAAGCCTGGCGTGCATGAGCACGCGGGCCGTAGCGGCGCTGGGCTCCCGCCATCGTCAGCTCGCGCAGCCAACTGTCTTCGGTATGCCCGGGCGGGACGTCAAACGGCGGCAACTGCGGGGCGATCAGCGCCAGGCCGAAGGCGCACTGCTCGCCGAGGTCGGCGGCGGCGGTCACCGCGTCGGGGTGTTGCGCGAACACCTCCGCCATCTCCTCACCGGAACGCAGATGCGAACCGCCCAGCGGGGCCAGCCAGCCGGCCGCCTCGTCCAGCGACTGCTTGGCACGTATCGCGCCCATCGCCATCGCCAGCTGCCGCCGTGACGGCGCAGCGAAGTGCGCGCCGGTGGTCGCAACGCTTGTCAGCCCGAATCGCTGTGCCAACTGAAACATTTCGGCATTGACGTCATCGTCGGCCGGGCAGCCGTGGTGGGTCAGCTCGACGCTGACCCGATCGGCGCCGAACCGGTCCACCAGATCAGCCAACGCCGCCGAGGCCGCATCCGCTCCACCGGTGGCCAGCGCGGAGCGGACGTGGCCTTTGCGGCAGCCGGTCAAAATGTGCCAGTGCCCGCCCGCCGCCTCGGTGAGCGCGTCGAAGTCGAAACGCAGCTTGCCTTTCTCGCCGCCGGCCAGATGCGCCACCGCCAGCTGCCGGGACAGCCGGCGATAACCCTCCGGCCCGCGGGCCAGCACCAGCAGATGCGGGCCCGTCGGATCGGGATCGTCGGTCCTGGCGCCGGGTCCCAACGACAGCTCGGCGCCGAACACCGTCCGCATGTCCAATTCCACGGCGGCTTCGGCGAACCGCACCGCACCGTAGAGCCCGTTGTGGTCGGTCAGCGCGATGGCCCGGAGACCCAGCCGCACCGCCTCTTCGACCAGTTCCTCCGGAGCGCTGGCCCCATCGAGAAAGCTGTATGCCGAATGCGCATGCAGCTCGGCGTAGGGGACGGACGAGCGAACCGGCCGGTCTTCGTCCGGTGGCTGATAGGCGATCCGTTTGCGCGACCAGGGCGCCTCATCCGCCGGAGTCCACACCGTTGGCGTGCCGGAACGGCGCGGTTTGCCGGAGAGCACCCGCTCGATCTCCGACCAGCCCGGCGGTCCGTTGCTCCACCCCATCGATTCAGTGTATCGAACGCACGTTCGAATCGCCCACTTCTTTTTGGAGCTGCAGTCGCGCCCTCGCGCCGCTCACTAAAGTGATGCGAATCGGACATACGATCTTTCTATGAGAAGGACTCCGGTCATTGCCTTCGTGCTCGGATTGATCATCGCAGTGTTCGGCTTGATCTGGTCGCTGCAGGGATTCGGAGTGCTCGGCGGTAGCCAGATGAGCAACACCACGACCTGGTCCATCGCCGGTCCGATCACGGCCCTGATCGGTATCGGGATTGCGGTTGCCGGTTGGCGGAAGCTCTCGTCGAAATAGACGGCCTCCACTGAAATGCTCTGCGCCTGAACGGAATCGAGAATAGTCTCAGAGACTCTCAGCAGATGAGAGACTACGACCGTGTTGGTGACGCGGCTGACACTGCCGGGTGATGCCTCAACTACGTTGCCACACAACCGACCCCAGTTGTTTACAGAAGTTAATATTGTCGCCACCTCTAGCCGACGGTCACCGCCGATACTCATGGGTAATCCGAAGAAGAACGACGGTGATGACTGTGGAGCAACTCAACACACTCGACGCAGGCTTCCTCATGGCCGAGGATTCCGACCGCAACGTCAGTCTGGCGATCGGCGGAATCGCCATCATCGACGGCGCGACGCCCAAGTATGAGCAATTCAAAGCTGTTCTGGCCGAACGGGTAGAATCTATTCCCCGATTCGCGCAGATGCTGCGTACCCAGCCTTTCGATGTCGGTGCCCCGCAGTGGGTCGACGATCCGGCTTTCGACATCGGCCGGCATGTGCGGCGGATAGCACTCCCGCGGCCAGGTGATGACACCGAGCTGTTTCGGGTTGTCGCCGACGTGCTGGAGCGCCGACTGGACCGCGACCGCCCGCTGTGGGAATGCTGGGTCATCGAAGGCCTGAAGGGCAATCGGTGGGCGATCCTGATGAAGGTGCACCACTGCATGGCCGACGGAATCTCGGCGATTCGCATCCTGTCCCGCCTCTGCGACGAGATCGACGGCGATGTGTTCGCTCGGCCCATCGCGAGGCGGGCAGGCCGGCACCCACACCTGACGCCGGTACCCGAGCCCGCATCGCGCACCAATCCGCTGAACAACCTCTGGCGAACTGCTACCGGGATCACCAACACGGTGGCCCGGACGGTCAACGGTGCGACCGAGATCGCGGCCGGTTTGATGCGCCCGACCCCGGGATCGTCGCTGGTGGGCCACGTTACGTCGATGCGGCGCTACCGTGCGGTCCGCGTCCCGCTCGCCGACGTCGAACTAATCTGCCGCAAGTTCGACGTCACGATCAACGACGTGGCTCTGGCCGCGATCACCGAAGGCTACCGCTCCGTACTGCTGCACCGCGGCGAAGAACCCCGGCCGGATTCGCTGCGCACCCTGGTGCCGGTTTCGGAACGCCCAGCCGACGCCGCAGACAAGCCGGGCAACCGAATCTCGATCATGCTGCCCTACCTTCCGGTCGATGAGAAGGACCCGATCCAACAATTGCGCGCCGTGCACAGCAGGCTGTCTCGGACCAAGCAGGGCGGACAGCGCCAGGCCGGCAACATGGCGGTCTCCCTCACCGGCTTCATCCCGTTCATGTTGTCTTCGTGGCTGATTCGGCTGCTGACCCGCCTGCCGCAACGGGGTATCGTGACGCTGGCAACCAATGTCCCGGGCCCTCAGCGAAAGCTGCAGATGATGGGCCGCACAGTGAGTCGCCTGCTGCCCATTCCGCCGATCGCCCTGCAGTTGCGCACCGGCGTCGCCGTGATGAGCTACGCCGACGACTTGGTGTTCGGTATCACCGCCGACTACGAGGCGGGAGCCGACATCGACAAGCTTGCCGACGGCATCAAGATCGGGGTGGCACGCTTGGATATGCTCAGCCAGGACTCGATCCTGCTGTTCGACAAGAAATCGGTCTGACCCTCACCGACTAACCTGACTACCGGCGCCGCGACGACGGGCCGGGAAGGCGGGCGGCTCATGTCGGTGCTCATCGACCCGCGCCGCGTGGACGCGGTGCTGTTGGACTTGGACGACGGGCTCGACACCACGTTCGCGGCGCAACTGCGCGGCGCCGGCGTACGCCTCGGTCGAGCAGATGGCGCCGCGCTGGTCGAGACGGCCGGCGCCCTGGCGGTGCGGCCGGGCCGCTGCGCGGTGATCACCACAACCGAACACGGCGTGAGGGACGCGCGCGCCGGCGGATTCGCCCTGGTGATCGCCGTCGACCCGGCCGGGACCCTGCGCTGTCGTGACGCCGATGCCGTGGTCACAACCGTGAACGACATCGACGTCCGCGCCGGGGACCGCAAAATGTCCGAACTGCCCGATGGCTTGCAGGCTCTGAGCCTGACATTGACGCGGCAACCAGCGGTGTTCTTCGATTTCGACGGAACGCTGTCCGAGATCGTCAATGACGCCGACTCCGCACGGCTGGCCGACGGCGCGGCCGAGGCGCTGACGTCGTTGAGCGCTCACTGTCCGGTAGCGATCCTGAGCGGTCGCGACCTGGCCGACGTGCGTCAGCGCATCGGCTTGCCCGGCCTCTGGTATGCGGGCAGTCATGGCTTCGAGCTCACCGGACCCGACGGCAAGCACCACCAGAACGCTGAGGCAGCCGCCAGCATCCCGGTGTTGACGGCGGCGGCGGCCAAACTGGCCGATAAGCTCGGCGACATTCCCGGTGTCGTCGTGGAGCACAAACGATTCGGTGTGGCAGTGCACTACCGCAATGCCGCGCGCGACCGCGTCGGCGAGGTGTCCGCGGCGGTACGAAGCGCCGGACAGCGGACCGGCCTGCGTGTGACGACCGGCCGCGAGGTCATCGAACTACGTCCAGATGTCGACTGGGACAAAGGCAAGACGCTGCGCTGGGTGCTCGACTACATCCGCGACAACGAGGACTCGAACTCGTTGCAGCCGATCTACCTCGGCGACGACATCACCGACGAGGATGCCTTTGACGCGGTGGCCGATGATGGCATCGCAATCCTGGTGCGCCACGGTGACGACGGGGACCGGGCCACCGCCGCCGATTACGCGCTGGACGACCCCGACCGGGTGCGGGAGTTCACCGAGCGGCTCGCCCGCCGGCTCGCGGATTGATCGATCGTCGGCTCACTTTCCCATTGCGTGCAGGGCCGCTGCGGTCTCAGCATCGGCTGGATAGAACGACTCGATCGCCACCTCGGCAACGGTGACATCCAGCGGTGCGCCGACCACCGCCGTCATGCTGAAAAACGCCAACTCGTTTCCCTTGTGCCGCAAGCGAAGCGGTACCGCGACATCGGTGGGTTCGGGACGCTCGGCTTCGCCGCCCGGGTAGCCCGACAATTCGGACAGCAACTCGGTCAGCCGCGGGTCGCGTGTTGCGCGGACCTGGCGATGCAGCCGCTCGAGGATATGCGCACGCCACTCCGCCAGATTGACGATCCGGCAGGCCATTCCGTCTGGGTGCAGTGAGACGCGCAACGCGTTGATCGGCGGATTCAGCAGTGCCGGGTCGCAACCGTCGATGAGCACCGCAACGGCGGCGTTACCGTCGAGCATGTCCCACCATCGGTTGATCACCAGCGCCGGGTACGGCTCGTGTCCGGTGAGAATCTGCCGAAGAGCAGCGCGCAATCTCCTCAGCTCCGGCTCGTCGAGTGAGTGTTCGGGATAGGCAGGCGCGTAGCCGCCGGCCAGCAACAGCGCGTTGCGCTCACGCAGCGGCACGTCGAGTTGTTCGCTGAGCCGCAGGATCATTCCCGGCGTCGGCTGCGAGCGCCCCGTTTCCACAAAGCTCAGATGCCGAGCCGAGATCTCGGCTTGGATCGACAAGTCGAGCTGGCTGATCCGGCGCCGCTCGCGCCACTCACGCAGCAGCTGACCGACTGCCGGTGTTGCGCGTGAACTCCGGGTCAGCGTCGTCATCGACCCGATGCTAGCCGCGGCGCACCGGCATCACGATTACCTGTCAGGTAAGGCTGGTCCGCGGAGCGGCATTCAAATGTTGGGCGGTATTGACGTCAGCTGTCGTTGTCGTCGTCCGACTTCTCGTCGTCGCCCTTCTTGTCGTCCTTCTTGTCGTTGCCGCCGTTTTGGTCTTTGCCGGTGTCCAATTCGAGTGTTGCCCAATGACTCGGTGAGACGAACACCGTCCAGTCCCCCTCGTCGCGACCCAGCTTGACGACCCCGGTGTCAATCTCCCATTTGGTGCTGTCGTCGTAATCCGTCGACTGCCCGTCGCTGTACGTGAGTTTGAATGCCATGCCCGGGACTGCCACGTTTGCTGTCCGGCTAAACCTCGGTGTACTCCACGGCGCCGTCCTCGAGCACCAGCCGCGCATTGCTGCCGTCAGGACCGGCCGCTTCGGTGCGGAACACCGCTTTGCCGGGGTCGGTGCGCCAGATCAACGTGGTCAGCGTTTCGCCGGGAAATACCGGCTTGGTGAACCGCGCGTCGATGGCGGTGATGGCATCGGCGTTGCCGTTGCCGAGCTCGGCGATCAGCGCGCGACCGGAGAACCCGTAGGTGCACAGCCCGTGCATGATCGGCTCCGGGAAGCCGGCGAGCTCCTTAGCAAACCAGGGATCGCTGTGCAGCGGATTACGGTCGCCGGAAAGCCGGTAAATCAACGGCTGGTCTTTACGGGTGGGCAGCGCGACTCGGGCATCGGGTTCGCGGTCAGGGATTTCCGGTGCAGCCGGGCGCTCACCTGGCTGTCCCCCGAAACCGCCCTCGCCGCGGACCACCAGCGTGGTCAGCGTTTCGGCGACCAATGTCCCGGTGTCGGGATCACTGCCGCGGCCGCGCAACATGATGATCGCGTTCTTGCCCTCACCCTTGTCCTGGATGTCTGCCACCTCGGTGACCACCGACAGCCTGCCTGCTGGCGGCAACGGCGCGTGCAGCCGAATGCCCTGCGAACCGTGCAGCAGCATCGCCCAGTTGAACGACCCGACCTTGGCGGCCGCACCGAACGCCGGGCAGCAAATCACCGCGTACGTCGGCAGCACCTGCTGGTCGATGCCGTGACTGTTTTCGGTGGTGAATTTCAAGTCGTCCAAGCCGGCGCCCACACCGAGCGCGTAGAGCAGCGTGTCGCGGTCGGTCCACTCGAACAGCATCGGTTCGGTGGTAGCGCCGACGGCATTCGGGTCGATCGCCATTCGGGTCTCCTCTTCGGTCGGACGACTCGGCTCGTCCTCATGGTCCCCGTCATTCCATCACTCGCCGATGCGATCACCCGTAGTGCGCCCAACTTCGGCGATTTATCGACCCAACCCTGGCAAACGCGCCACGCCGACGGCTTCGGCAAGGCAGGCTATCGCCATGCGCAATCGCACCCGCACCGTCATCTGGAAGGCCGCTGTCGTACTCGCCGCCGTTCTCACCGTCGGCGCCTGCTCGGGATCACCGCAGGTGCGCAGCATTACGCTGACGTTCATCCGGCACGCCGAGTCGCTGAGCAATGCCGAGCACATCATCAATACCGACATCCCCGGTCCGGGACTGACCGAGGAGGGCCAGGGTCAGGCCGAGCAGCTCGCTCACCAGTTGTCCCGCAAGAACTTCGACGGCATCTACGCCTCCCCGATGATCCGGACTGAGGAGACCGCCGCGCCATTGGCCCACGCGCTGGGCAAGCACGTCGAGATCCTGCCCGGCCTGCGGGAGATCGACGCCGGCCGCTACAACAACACGCCGGGGAAGCAGGCGGATCAGACCTACCTGGTCGCGCCCGCGCTGTGGCTGAACGGCGACGTCACCGACTCCATCCCGGGATCCGTCAGCGGCAGAGAATTCAACGATCAATTCACCGCCGCAGTCCAGAAGATCTACGACAGCGGCAACAGCAAGCCGGTGGCGTTCTCACACGCCCAGTCGATCATGTACTGGACCTTGATGAACGTGAAGAACCCCAAAGACAGCCTGACAAGAAGCCACCCGCTGCCCAATCTCGGCCGCGTCGTGATCACCGGCAGCCCGGTAGGCGGCTGGACGATGGTCGATTGGGACGGCATCCGGGACTTCAGCTACTGACCTGAGCCAGCGATGCCGGGCAGTACGGTACTGGACAGTACTGCCTTCGTGCCCCTAGGGTTATACGCTGTGACTCCGACTGCCCGTCCCGGTGCGGAGCACTCGCCCTGGTCGCCGCGGGAGACCGAGCTACTCGACGTCACGCTGCAGTTGCTGCAGGAGCACGGCTATGAGCGGTTGACCATCGACGCCGTCGCGGCCGTGGCACGCGCCAGCAAGGCGACCGTGTACCGACGTTGGCCGTCGAAAGCCGATCTGGTGTTGGCCGCCTTCATCGAGGGATGCCGCCAGGTGGCGGTCGCGCCCTCTACCGGCACGTTGCGGGGCGACCTACTGCGGCTGGGCGAGGCGATCTCCGAGCACGCCCGTCAACAGGCCGGGACCATCCGCGCCGTCATGGTCGAGGTGTCGCGCCATCCCGCACTCCATGAAGCGATGCAAAACCAGTTTCTCGATCAACGTAAGGCGCTGATTCAAGAGGTCCTGCGCCAGGCGGCCGATCGCGGCGAAATCGACCACGCCGTCATCAGCGACGAGCTCTGGGACCTGCTGCCCGGCTATCTGATCTTTCGATCCATCATGACCAACCGGCCGCTCACCGAACACACTGTGCAAGCTCTTGTCGACGACGTCCTCATTCCGAGCCTTACCCGAAAGGCCAACGGATGAGCCGTGTTTCACGTTTGGTCAGGCGGCGGTGGATGATTCTGGTTGCCATTGTCGTAATGGCCCTCGCTGGGTTTGCTGTCGATCGACTGCACGGCGCCTTCGGCTCGGACAACAACGTTGCGCATGGCAGCGGCGTCTCGGACGAGATCGTCCCGTTCAGCCCCAAGCAGGTCGTTTATGAAGTCTTCGGCGCTCCCGGAGCCACCGCGACCATCAACTATCAAGATGTCCATGCCGCGCCGCAACGGGTCGACAACGCTCCGCTGCCATGGTCGTACACGATCACCACCACCGATCCCGCAGTGATCGCCAATGTGGTCGCCCAGGGCAACGGCAATACGCTGGGGTGCCGCATCACCGTCAACGGCGTCGTCAAAGACGAGAGGACCGTCAACGAATTGAGCGCGTACACCTTTTGCTTGGACAAGTCCGGATGAGCGACCACACCGCCCGCCGGCCACGCGTCGCGCACACCATTCACCGCGTTGCGGTGCCGATCCTGCTGTTCTGGATAGCTTTGGCGGCCATCCCGAACATCCTTGTGCCGCAATTGGAAGAGGTCGGCCGAGAGCACAATGTCGGGCTCAGCTCCCCCGAGGCGCCGTCGTACCAGGCGTTCAAACACATCGGAAAAGTGTTCCACGAGTTCGACACCGACAGTTCGGCGATGATCGTGCTTGAGGGCGACAAGCCGCTCGGAGCCGACGCGCACAAGTATTACGACCAGCTGGTCCGCAAGTTGGAGCAGGACAAACAACACGTCCAGCACATTCAGGATTTCTGGGGCGACAGCCTGACCGCGGCGGGCTCACAGAGCACCGACGGCAAGGCCGCCTACGTCCAGCTCTTTCTCGCCGGAGCCCAAGGTGAGGCGCTGGCCAACGAGTCCGTCGACGCCGTCCGTGCCACCGTCGACCAGATGAAGCCACCGCCGGGAGTCAAGGCGTATCTGACCGGCGCGGCGCCGCTGATCGCCGACCAATTCACCGAGGGCAGCAAAGGTTCCAACAAAGTCACCGCACTCACCATCGCGGTCATCGCGGTGATGCTGTTCGTGGTCTACCGGTCGTTTGCCACGACGGCGCTGGTCCTTGCCACCGTCCTGATCGAGATGGCAGCGGCGCGCGGATTCGTTGCATTCCTGGGCAGCGTAGGGGTGTTGGGACTGTCCACCTACGCGACGAATCTGCTCACGCTGCTGGTGATCGCAGCCGGGACGGACTACGCGATTTTCTTCGTCGGGCGTTATCACGAGGCCCGCTCGGCCGGTGCGGAGCGAGAAGACGCGTACTACAGCATGTACAGCGGTACCTCTCATGTCGTGCTGGGCTCAGGGCTGACCGTCGCCAGCGCGGTGGCCTGCCTCAGTTTCACCCGGCTGCCCTATTTCCAGAGTTTGGGCCTACCCGCTGCGATCGGCATCCTGGTCGCGCTTGCGGCCTCGCTTACCCTTGGTCCGGCTGTGCTCGTGATTGCCGGCCGTTTCGGTCTTTTCGACCCCAAGCGGGTGTTACAAACCCGTGGCTGGCGCCGGATCGGCACCGCGATCGTGCGGTGGCCGGGGCCAATCCTGGTGGTGTCCATCGCCATTGCCCTGATCGGGCTGCTGGCCCTGCCCGGCTACAAGACCAGTTACGACACCCGCCCCTACATCCCGGCCAGCGCCGCGGCCAACGTGGGATATACCGCCGCGGAGCGACACTTCTCCCGTGCGCGGCTGGAACCCGAGCTGTTGATGATCGAGGCGGACCACGACTTGCGCAATCCCGCCGACATGCTTGTGCTGGACAAGGTGGCCAAGGGCGTCTTCCATATCCCGGGGATCGCCATGGTGCAAACCATCACCAGGCCACTGGGATCACCGCTGGACCACAGCTCGATCGCCTTTCAGATCAGCCAGGGAAATATCGGCCAGGTGCAGAACCTCAAGTACCAATCGGACCGCGCGCACGACTTACTGCGCCAGTCACAAGAACTCGACAAGACCATCGGCATCTTGCAGCAGCAATACACCCTGCAACAGCAGCTTGCCGGCGCTACTCACGAGGAGACCCAGAAGTTTCACGAAACCCTGGCGATCATTTCCGAGGTACGGGACAAGCTGGCGAACTTCGACGACTTCTTCCGGCCGCTGCACAGCTATTTCTACTGGGAGAAGCACTGCTTCGACATCCCGGCGTGCTTCGCGCTGCGAAATACATTCGAGGCAATCGACAGCATCGACCAACTCAGTGAGAAGTTCGAGGACCTGGTCGTCAGCCTGGACAAGCTGGACACGATTCAGCCGCAGCTGGTCGGGCTGATCCCACCGCAGATCGCCAGCCAAGAGGTCAATCGCGAGCTGACGCTGAAGAACTTCGCCACCAACCTCGGAATAAACAAGCAATCCGAGACGGCGAACGACAATCCGGCCGCACTGGGGCAGGCGTTCGACAAGTCGAAGAACGACGACCTGTTCTACCTGCCGCCGGAAGTGTTCGACAACCCCGATTTCAAGCGCGGTCTCAAGCTGTTCCTTTCGCCCGACGGGAAAGCGGCTCGGATGATCATCACCCACGAGGGTGACCCCGCCGAGCCGGCGGCCATCTCCCGCGTCGAGCCGATCAAGCTGGCCGCACACGAAGCCGTCAAGGGCACCCCCCTGGCGAACTCCAGCTTCTATCTCGGCGGCACCGCGTCGACGTACAAAGACATCGAGGACATGGCGAATTACGACATATTGATCGTCGCGATCGCGTCGCTGAGCCTGATCTTGTTGATCATGATGCTCATCACCCGAAGCCTGGTCGCCGCGATCGTCATCGTCGGCACGGTCGCGCTCTCCCTGGGCGCTTCGTTCGGAATCTCTGTACTGCTGTGGCAATACCTACTGGGCATCGAATTATATTGGGTGGTATTGGCTTTGGCGGTCATCCTGCTACTGGCCGTCGGATCCGACTACAACCTGCTGCTGATCTCCCGGTTCAAGGAGGAGATCCACGCCGGACTGAAAACCGGCATCATCCGCGCAATGGCAGGCTCGGGCTCGGTGGTGACCGCCGCCGGACTGGTCTTCGCCGTCACGATGTGCGGGTTCGTCTTCAGCGGACTGCAGACGCTCGGCCAAATCGGCACCACCATCGGCCTCGGTCTGCTCTTCGACACTCTGATCGTGCGTTCGTTCATGACCCCCTCGATCGCCGCCCTGCTCGGCCGGTGGTTCTGGTGGCCCCAACGGGTGCGCCCGCGCCCGGCCAGTCAGATGCTGCAGCCCTACGGATCGCGTCCCGCCGTCCGGCAGCTGCTGCTGTGGGACGACCCCGAAGAGAAAGAGGCCGTGGCACCGTCGCGCTGATCGACACGGCACCGTCGTCCTGATCGACACGATCGGGTCACACTGCGTTGACGTGCCGCCGCGCTGAGCGCACCATGACTGGCATGCGTTATGTCGTTACCGGCGGTACCGGGTTTATTGGGCGCCGGGTGGTCTCCCGTCTGCTAGCCGCCGGCCCGGACGCCGAAGTGTGGGTGCTGGTTCGCCGCTCCTCGCTCGGCCGCTTCGAACGCTTGGCCGCAGGGTGGGGCGACCGGGCAAAACCGCTGGTCGGCGAGCTGACTGAGCCGGGGCTTGGGCTCACCGACGACGCAACCGCCGAACTCGGAGACGTCGACCACGTCGTGCACTGCGCGGCGATCTACGACATCACCGTCGACGAGCCAGAGCAGCGCGCCGCCAACGTGGAAGGCACCAAGGCCGTGATCGACCTGGCGCGCCGACTCGATGCGACGCTGCATCACGTGTCGTCGATCGCGGTGGCCGGCGACTTCCGCGGCGAATACACCGAAGCCGACTTCGACATCGGCCAGCGACTTCCGACTCCATACCACCAGACGAAGTTCGAAGCCGAACTGCTGGTGCGCTCGACGTCGGGGCTGCGATACCGGATCTACCGGCCCGCGGTGGTGGTCGGTGATTCGCGTACCGGCGAAATGGACAAGATCGACGGGCCGTATTACTTCTTCGGGATGCTCGGCAAACTGGCCATCCTCCCCCGGTTGACGCCGATCATGTTGCCCGACACGGGCCGCACCAACATCGTGCCGGTTGACTACGTCGCCGACGCCCTGGTCGCGCTGATGAATGGCGACGGCTCGCCCTCCTGGGACGGCCGAACCTTCCACCTCACCTCACCGAAAACCATTGGGCTGCGTGGCATCTACCGCGGTGTTGCGGCCGCAGCAGGTTTGCCGCCGCTGCGCGGATCGCTGCCCCGGTCGGTTGCGGCACCGGTGCTCAACGTTCGCGGCCGGCCCAGACTCTGGCGCAACATGGTGGCCACCCAACTCGGCATTCCCGGCGAGGTTTTAGACGTGGTGGACCTGGCCCCCACTTTTGTTTCCGAGCAGACCCAGGAAGCGTTGCGCGGCACCGGGATTACCGTGCCGGAGTTCGGCAGCTACGCGCCCGCGCTATGGCGTTACTGGGCCGAGCATCTCGATCCCGATCGGGCCCGACGCGACGATCCGGCGGGTGCGCTGGTGGGTCGCCACGTGATCATCACCGGAGCGTCCAGCGGTATCGGCCGGGCATCGGCGATCGCAGTCGCCGAACGGGGCGGATGCGTGTTCGCACTGGCCCGCAACGGTGACGCGCTCGACGATCTGGTTGCCGAAATTCGGGCCAACGGCGGTCAGGCGTATGCCTTCACCTGCGACATCACCGATACCGGATCGGTGGAACATACCGTCAAAGACATCCTGGGCCGCTTCGGCCACGTCGACTACCTGGTGAACAACGCCGGCCGGTCGATCCGGCGGTCGGTGGTCAACCAAACCGATCGGCTGCACGACTACGAACGGGTCATGGCGGTCAACTACTTCGGCGCGGTGCGGATGGTGCTGGCCTTACTGCCGCACTGGCGTGAGCGCCGGTTCGGTCACGTCGTCAACGTCTCCAGCGCCGGTGTGCAGGCACACAGCCCCAAGTACAGCGCCTACCTGCCCACCAAGGCCGCACTCGACGCGTTCTCTGAGGTGGTCGCCACCGAAACACTCTCTGATCACGTCACGTTCACCAACATTCACATGCCGTTGGTGGCCACCCCGATGATCAAACCGTCCCGGCGGCTCAACCCGGTTCCACCGATCACCGCCGAACACGCGGCCGCGATGGTTGTTCGCGGGTTGATCGACAAGCCATTACGGATCGACACCCCGCTGGGCACACTGTCCGAGGCGGGCCACTACTTCACGCCCAAACTGTCGCGGCGGATACTGCATCAGGTGTATCTCGGCTACCCGGATTCGGCCGCGGCGCGCGGTGAGACAGGCCCGGAAAGCGTTGCGGATCAGCAGTCGTCACGTCAGCCGAAGCCGCCGGCCCGCGCCGCAATCCCCCGTTTCCGGGTCCCTGGCCCGGTCAAGCGACTCGTACGGCTGGTCCCCGGCGTGCACTGGTAATAGGTGACCTGGTGATATCCCGCGGGCTACCCTAAAGACCGTGGGCCAAGATCGGACCTCGACAATACGATCGGTAAAGCCGACGTGGTCCGGCGGGCATTCGACAGCCTTCCCACCTTCATCGTCGCCTTCGCAGGCCCGGAGCATCATTATGTCGCCGCGAACGCGGCGACCCGGACTGCATTTCCCGCGGTGCGGCTCGGGGTTCGGGCGGGAGAACTGTTCCCCGAATTTGAGAGTCAGAACCTGATCGAGATCCTCGACCGCGTGTACCGCACCGGAGAGATCCAGCAGGGCCGGGAGTGGCGTTTCCAATTCGACTTCGACGGATCGGGAACAATGCAGGAGGTCTGCGGCGATATCGTCGTCAGCCCTCGTGCGGCCGAAGACGGAAGCATCGAAGGCACTCAGGTGATGCTGACCGATGTCAGCGCTCGGATAGAGGAGCGCCGGGCGGCGAAAGCACGCGAGGCAGAACTGTCCGAGCGCTACATCCAGGCACGCGATCTCGGCATGCTGGTCCAACGCGCCCTGCTTCCGCCGGCACTGCCGGTGCTGCCGGGAACCGACATCGCGGCCCAATATCTGGTGGCCACCCAGGACGCCGGCGCCGGCGGTGACTGGTTCGAGGCGGTGCCCGGCGACGACGGAAATGTTTTTCTGGTGGTCGGCGACGTGGTGGGCCACGGTGTCCAAGCAGCGGCGGTGATGGCCCAACTACGGACCGCGATCCGGATGGGACTGTTGGCCGGCAAAAATATTCACGAAAGCCTGGCGACGGTAGACGAATTCAGTAAGTTCGTGCCCGGATCGAAAGCGGCGACCGTGTGCATCGGCCGCCTGGATGCCGAGAACGGGATCTTCGAGTACTGCACCGCGGGACATCCTGCCCCGCTGTTGATCAGTGGTGGCATAGCACGGTTTCTCCAGCCGACCGGCGCGGGCCCACTGGGCAGCCGAATCGGCTTCTCCACTCGCACCGAAAAGGTGAATGTGGATGACGCCCTGCTGCTCTACAGCGACGGCATCATCGAGCGTCCCGGTCGCCAGCTTGCCGCCAGCACCGCCGAATTCGCCGCCATCGCATCTCGCCTGCTGGACGGTTCAGCGTTCCCGATCGAAACGACAACACGTCCCGTCGAGCGGTTGTGCTCGCAGACGCTGGAGCTGATGTTGCGCACCACCGGCTACAACGACGACGTGACTTTGCTTGCTGCGCAACGACGTACACCGCCACCGCCACTGCACCTGACCGTCGGTGCCAACATCCACGCGGCTCGCGAGGTCCGCGAGCCATTGCGGGAGTGGCTGTCCGATATCGGCGCCGACGAAGCCGATGTCATGATCATCGTGCAGATTCTTTGCGAGTTCGTCGAGAATTCCTTCGAGCACGGCTACCGGTCAGCGACCGCCGGGCCCATCGACGTCAAGGCAATGCTGGACGCCCAAGGAATGGTTCAGGCCTCGGTGACCGACCGTGGCCGGTGGAAGGCCCCGTCGGCGGACCCCGGCATGCGCGGCCGCGGACTGATGCTGGCGGATGCATTGGCCACTCAAAGCCGCATCGTCAGCAGCGACAGCGGTACCACCGCGTCGATTACTCACCGGCTGAGTCGGCCTGCGCGCATCGTGATCGACCCCAACGTTGCGTCAGTCGTTGAACCGGCCGCTACGCACGAGTTCTCGACCGAAATCGTTGACGATCGCCTGGTGGTTACCGGGGACGTCGACAACGCGACGGCGCCGGCTCTGGAAAGCTTAATCGCACGCCAAAGCCGTTCGGGAACACACCCGTTGAGTGTCGATCTGTCGTCGGTCACACATCTGGGGTCGGCCGGCCTACGAGTCCTGGCTGAAGCGCTGAAGCGCTCGTCCGATCATGAAACCGAGTTGCGCATGATCGCGCAGCCCGGTAGCTCGGCCTACCAGGTTCTGAGGATGGTGGGGCTGCCGCTGTCAAGCGAGGCGTCGCCGAGCCGGGTGAAGTAGGCACAACCGGCTAGCCCGGTTCCGCCGCTGCTTGGCGGGTCCGCGGCTCCGAACACGCCGGCTGATACCAGCGTGCTTCGGGAGAACCTGCGTTTACCTGCCCGACATGTCAGGTATCCGGTTGGTGTGCTCGAGACAGCTTCGACGACCGGTGTCCAGCAACTCACCTCGCGTGGGGTGCTTTTCATGCCCGCGGCCGAACTGGCGGGACGGCTGAACATAACCGACGACGCATGGCACCGCTTCCGCGGCCACTGGGACGACCTGGCACCCGACCACTACGCCGCGCGGCTGGGCGTCGTGCGGCAGCGTCGTTACGGTCAGTATTCGTTTGCCGACGGGACCGCCACGCCGGTGCCCATCGGCGCATTCGTACAGCCCGAACAGTCCAACCGGCTCTACATCGGAACCGATCGGGACTTCGAGCCGCTGACCGACTCGTTCATGGCCGATCCGCTGCTGGACAAGCTACTGAGGCTGCTGGCCGGATTCGCCGACGCGCTCGACACCGCCTCACCCTGGACCGTCAAGGTGCACCCGTTCCGCGTGATCGCGCCTGCCGACAGCCACGGAAAGCCAACACCCGAGGGCCTGCATCGCGACGGTGTCACACTGGTCACCGCACTGCTGATCGGACGGCGTAACGCGCTGGGCGGTGAAAGCTCGGTGCTCGACATGAACGGGCACCGGTTGCTCACCGCGACGTTGACCGAACCCGGTTCGTTGCTGATGGGCGATGACCGTCGCACCTTGCACGGCGTCTCGCCGATTTACAGCCTGGACGGCTTGGCTCCGGCGGTGCGCGACGTCTTGGTCATCACCTTCGCCCGCTGACCGCGTGGATGCCCGGTATCGTCTGCGCGGTGGCCGCTGCTCCAGTTTTCGCCGATGTCGACACCGGGGTCGACGACGCCATCGCGCTGATGTACCTGCTGGCCAGTCCGGACGCCCGACTGGTCGGTATCGCGTCGACGGCCGGAAACGTTGGCGTGGACCAGGTCTGCGAAAACAACCTGAGCGTGCTGGACCTGTGCCGTGTCGAGGATGTGCCGGTGTCGCGAGGGGCCGAGCATCCGCTGAACTCGCCGGCGGCCGCCGACAGCGCAGTGCACGGGTCGCGGGGCCTGGGATACGCCGAACTGCCGCCGACCAATCGGCAACTCGACGCCGATGACGCCGCAACGGCGTGGGTGCGGGCGGCGCACGCGTACCCGGGTGAGCTGATCGGGCTGGCGATCGGGCCGCTGACCAATCTGGCCCTGGCGGTGCGCAAGGAGCCGGCACTGCCGAGTCTGTTGCGCCGGCTGGTGATCATGGGCGGCGCGTACGACTACCGTGGCAACACCAATCCGGTAGCAGAGTGGAACATCGCGTTCGACCCGGAGGCGGCAGCCGAAGTCTTCGCCGCCTGGTCTGCGACGGGAGACGTTGGGCCGGTGAGCCTTCCGATCCTGTGTGGACTGGATTTGACCCGTAAGATCGCACTCACACCCGACATCTTGTCCAGGCTCGCGGCCGCCGCCGGCGCGACGACCACCGCGATGAGCGTCGACGACGAGCCGGGCACCCGGTCGTCGGCCTCCAATCCGGTGATTCGGGTGATCGAGGATGCGACCCGCTTCTATCTGGAGTCCTACCACCGCCGGGGCCACGGTTATCTGGCGCACTTGCACGATCCGCTGGCGGCCGCCGTCGCGCTGGACCCGGACCTCGTCGCCACCCGGCCGGCCACGGTGGACGTCGAACTCACCGGGACCCTGACCCGCGGCATGACCGTCACCGACTGGACACAACGCTGGGGCCGAAACCCCAACGCGCTCATCGGTGTCGACGTCGATCCAACCGTGTTCTTCGACCGGTTCATCGAGCGGGTAGGGCCGTTCGCGGCCCGGCTGGACTGACACGGTACGGATTGCTTGCCGGTGTTCTGGCTCATTCGTAGATTCCCTCCAGATACCACCGCCGCTGGCGGTAGCACAGCAAGAGTGCGGGACCGGGGTCAGACGGCCGCTCGCCTTCCAGTAGCACCTGCACACGGGCGGTGCGACCCGCTGCGCGGTCTGGATCCCACCACCGTTCGTCGACCGGCCATGGGCCGGCCCACCAACGCAACCGGTCGTCACGGTCACGGGCGGTCAGCCGGGCCGGCTCGGCGGAGAACAGTCCCCGGCTGGTCACCCGAATCGAATTACCTTGACAGTCAAGCAGTTCCACCGGATCGTCGAGCAACACCGTTGGCGACGGTTCCGGCAGCTGACCTGGCCAGGGCCGATTCGGGTCGGCAAGTGGCACCGGCTCGTCGCCCAGCGGCGTCAGCGTGATGCGTTCGGCCGGTCCGCGACCACCGGACAGCATCGGCACCTGCACTGCTTCGGGACCGAGCAGGCCCTGCACCCGGACCAGCGCTCGTCGGGCCCGCATCTGGTCCTCTTCACCGAGGCCGCCCCACAGCGGTAACTGCAGCGCCCCCGCCGACACCACCTCCACCGCCTGCAACCGTAACTGCACCACCGGCGCGGTTGGCCGATCCCCCACAATCCGGGTGTTCAGCCAGCCGTCCAGCTGCCAGCGCACCCGATCGGCGGTGGCGTCTTCGGTCAACGGTTCGGCACATCGCCAAACCCGGTTCAGCTCTTCACCATTGGCGGTGACGGCATGAACACCCAGTCTGGTGCAGCCCACCCCGGCGGCCACCAACGTCTGGTGCAGTGCGCCGGCCAACGAGCGTCCGGCAAACGCCGCGGCGTCGACCCGGTCAATCGGCGGATCGCACTGCAGCATCGCATCCAGTTCGGCCGGCGGCTCGCGCCCGGACGGCCCGCGTTCCGGTTCACCGCTGGCGAACCGGTGTGCGCTCACCCCGTCGGCGCCGAACCGGGAAGCCACGTCCGTACGCGACAGTGCGGCGAACTGACCGACGGTTCGAATTCCCAACCGCCACAACAGGTCAGCGAGATCAGCCCGCCCGGCGCCGGACAGGCTGGGCTCGGTGGCGAGTTGCCGGATCGACAGCGCCGACAGAAAACGCGCGTCTTCTCCCGGCGTCACGACGCGGCCTGCCCGGGCGGCGAAGACCGCGGTCGACAACTGATCGGCGATTCCGACCTGACACTCGGCGCCGGCCGCCGCCACGGCATCCGTCAGCCGCTCGGCAACCTGCTGCTCCGACCCGAAAAACCTGGCCGCCCCGCGGACCGGCATGACCACCAAGCCGGGGCGCAGCACCTCGGCGCGAGGCACCAGGTCGTCTACCGCCGCGACGATCCCTTCGAAGTAGCGGGCGTCGCGGTCCGGGTCGGCGGCGACGACGTGTAGTTGCGGGCAGCGGGCTGACGCCTCGCGCCGCCGCAGCCCCCGCCGCACACCCAACGAACGGGCCGCCGACGAACAGGCGATCACCCGGTTGGCCAGCGTGACGGCGATCGGTGACGTCGCGGGTAGCCCAGCGGCTGCCGCGGCGGCTACCGCGGGCCAGTCCATGCACCAAATCGCCAATACCCGGGAGTCCACACTCACCCCGTCCGAGCCCGCCTGATCGCCCGCCCCGCTGCGCACACCTCGAGCCGCACCTTGCTGATCCGCCCGAAACCCGGTTTTTCCGAAGTAGTTTCGTAACCACAGACCCGAGCCTTCAGTCGTATCGACGCACCCTGCCAGTCGCCGTCGGTGACCAGCAGCGTGCAACCTTTCTGCTGCGCCCGGGCTACCACGGCCCGGGCGCGGGTCAGTGACACCGAGCGCCCTCTCAGCGCCAGCACGATCAGGTCCATTCCGTCCATCAGCACCGCGGCGACCTCCACCGGGTCGGTCCCAGGATCCGGGATCACCGCAAGCCGGCTCAGATCGGCTCCCATTTCGACCGCGGCCAGCAGGCCGACATCCGGCTGGCCGACGATGGCCGCGTTTCCGCCGGCAGCCGTCACTGCCGCCACCATGCTCAGCGGCAGCGACCGGGCACCTGAGAGCACCGCAACCGTTCCCCGTGGCAACGCATCCGGCAACACATCCGTCAGCAACTGCGGGACCGGGAGCCTGGCTTCCGAATCCGGAAGCAGGTCGTCCGCCCGAGCGTGGCCGGACCGAGCAGATCCGATCTTCCCGGATACCGCCGCCATCTGTCGTCGCAGCTGTTTTAGCTGCTCAGAACGGTTGTGATGCGCCTGTTCAGCAGCGAGCATCGCCGTCATTAACTACTCCTGCGGTACTGGTGTTACGGATGATGTTCGAATGTACGTTCGAATACCAGTAGTCAATACCCACCCACCGACAACGTCAAGCGGATGCCTGCCGCAGGTGCCGGCCAGCTATCTCACGGGATCAAGCTGAGGTCAGCTCAACACTCTGGCGTTGTCAACGCGTCCTCCCGGTCTTTAGATCCGAACGGGACAGCCGGCCGGCAGACAGACCGGCGGCCGCACGGATCTCCCGGCGGGCCGCCGCGGGATCAACATCTGGGAATATGTAGTGGCTCAGTGCGACCCGCGCGACTGCACCGGCAAGGTCTTGCGGGCTCAAGGCGCGGTCGAAGCCGTCTTCACGGACGCACTGCCGCAAGACCACCGCCAATTTCTGCGTGATCATCGGCAATGCCCGGGCCGTCTGTCCATGCGAGAAGCCCGGATCCAAGTCGAGTTGACGCCCGGGCGGCTGATCCTGGAGAAAAGTCACGACGACATCGACAGCGGCTTCCCATCGCGCAAGGCCGGTGACGCCTTCCATCGCCCGTTCCATTGCCGCGTCGAAACGACGTCGAACCCGCGCCCCGAGCGAATCGATGAGTTCTTCTTTGGAGACGAAGTAGCGGTAGATGGTCGGCCGTGACACCCCGGCCAGCGTTGCCACGTCCGACAACGACAACTTCCGGGCGCCCATGCTCAGCACCAGCCGCCCGGCCGCATCAAGTATCCGATCTGCCAGATCACCGTGATCGGAATGGAATTGGCGTGGTTCAGCAATCGGCACGCCGGAAGCTCCTAAGTCCCAGCCCGGAAGTCAGGCCGACACCGGATCGAGGCGGCCGAGTTCGCGCAGCCAGGGGATCAGCAGACGCAGTCCGTCATCGAACGACATCGGGTCGTAACCCAGGCGCCTGGTGGTGAGGTTGTCCTTCGACCTGGGTTTGCGAACGTCTCGGGCCGCGGCTTGTGCGATCGCCATCAACGTGGGTCCGAACTCGGCGGTCAGCGCCTCAGGATCGGAGCGGTAATCGAGATCTTCTACTCGATGGTCGACTCCGGCGATCTCACAGGCGCGGTTGATGCCGGCGGCGGTGGTGATATTCGCCTGTGGCTGTCCGACCAACAGATAACGTTCACCGGCCACGCCGCGGTCCAAGGCCGCGATCGATCCCTTGGCGACGTCCTTGCCGGCCACCCATGTCACCGGGAATGCCAGATAGCGCTTGATCTTTCCGCGCAAGCCTGCCAGCAACACCCGGTTGAAACTGGTGCGATGCAATGCCCGTTGCGCGACTAGGCCAGGACCGTAAATCGCGCCGGGGTGACAGGTCAGCACATCCTCGCCAGCGGCCGCACGACGGTGGGCTTCCAAGAACGCGGCGAGCTTGGTGACGGTATACGGGTCATCCGGCGGATTCTCGAGGACGGGGGCGTCTTCGAAGTCGAGGTCAGTGGTCAAGTCGATGAAGGTGGCCGTGCTCAAGGCAACGACTCGCCGCATGCCGTGACTCTTCGCGGCGTCGAACACATTGGTGGTGCCCACCATGTTGACGGCACGAAAGTCCTTAAGGTCCTGACTGGCTCCGCCCAGCAGCGCAGCACAGTGGATGGCCGCCTCGGCTCCTTTGGCTGCGCGAAGCACATCGGCGGCATCACCGATGTCACCTCTGATCAATTCGACACCGATCCCGGCCAGCGTGGTGGCCTCATCCGGGTTGCGGACCAGTGCGCGGACGTGGTCACCGCGCTCGATCAGCTGTTCGCAGACATTGCCGCCGGTTTGGCCGGTGGCGCCGGTGACGAAAATAGTACTGGCCATGGCGACACCCTTCTCGTACTACATATTTAACAGAAAGAGTAAACCTTGTAATCTCTGAAGTGCAAATATAGAGTCTGTAGTTCATGGCGATCGACCCGGCACGCATCCTTTTGACCGACCGCGTAGCAGTGGTCACCGGCGGCGGTGCCGGCATCGGCCGCGGGATCGCCGCGGGGTTGACCGCATTCGGCGCCAAGGTGGCGATCTGGGAGCGCAACCCGGAGTCGTGCGAGTCGGCCGCCGCTGAAATCAGCGGCGCGCTGGGCATTCCCACCGATGTGCGCGACAGCGCCGCGGTCGACGCCGCCCTTGCACAGACGGTCGCCGAACTCGGGCCGGTCAGCATTCTGGTCAACAACGCCGGCGGAGTCTTCTGGTCAGGAATCCTCGATACCAGCGAAAACGGTTGGGATGCCTTGTATAAGTCCAATTTGCGCCATATCTACCTGTGCACCCAGCGGGTGGCGCGCGGCCTCGTCGAGCAGGAGTTGAGCGGCAGCATCATCAGCGTCACCTCGATCGAAGGCGTCCGCGCCGCACCGGGCTACGCGACATATGCGGCAGCCAAAGCCGGTGTCATCAACTACACCAAGACGGCTGCACTCGAACTCGCACCCTATGGCATCCGGGTCAACGCCCTAGCCCCCGACATCACCTTGACCGAAGGCATCAAAAACATCGCACCCCCAGGTTCGGATGAGCGGTTCGGCCTCACCGTTCCACTCGGGCGCGCCGGCCACGTCGACGAGATGGCCGGCGCGGCAGTGTTTCTGGCGTCCGACCTGTCGAACTACATCACCGGGCAGACGATCCACGTCGATGGGGGCACCCAGGCAGCGAGTGGCTGGTACCACCATCCGGAGACCGGCGCGTATGCACTCGGGCCAAGCTGATGCCGCGCATCGCACCGATCCCGATGGATCAGCTGAGCACACCCTCGCGCCACATCGTGGAAGCCGGCGTCGCAGCGGGCCTCTATGCCACGCCGGTGCCATTGCAGATATTCGCTTATCGCAGTGCCCAACTCGCCCAGGTCGATATGGCCAGAACACACCTGGGAGCTGGCACTCTGCTCGGCGGCCGCATCTTGGAACTGATACGTATCCGCAGCGCCCAGCTAGGCGAGTGTGAACCGTGCAGCCAATCCCGCAAGCACGATTCGATCACCGACGAAGACGTTGCGTGCCTGCTGGCGCCGGGACGTGAATCGTTGTCCCCGCAGGAGCATCTCGCCGTGGAGTTCCTAGATCTGCTGTCGGGCGATCACCACATGATCGACGACGCGTTCTACCGAAGACTGGGCGAGCATTTCACCGCTGCGCAGATTATCGAGCTCGGCTTCACCTGCGCGTCGACCATGGGGCTGCACCGCTTCCTGCACACCCTCGACATCTACGGGGACTCGATCCCCGTCATTGACTACTCACCCGACCAGGTTGACTCAGCGGCGGGTCAGTGAGTACAGCCGCGATCGCTTCCGGCGTGACCCCAAGACCCCGCAGGCAGAAAGACTGTACGCGTCCGCGGATGTCGCTGGGGTCCCGCTGGGAGGTACCCCAATGCCGTTCGATGTTGGTCCACACGACACCGTGGATCGAAAGCGCTTCACCTTCGGGATCGATTTCGGCAAATAGTCCCAGATCCTTTCCGCGCGCGAGTTGTTCGACGAGCGGACGCAGAATCTCCTGGTAGGCGGGGGCGACGAGTTCGGGGGCGGCGACCATCTGATTCTGCGCCTCGAGCGACACCTGGCGTAAATCGGAGCGGATCTGCCGGTTGAAGGCGAGGTCCAGCCGTCCGTCGATCCATGCTGCCACTGCCCGGACGGGGTCAGCGTCCGACATCCGCTGCTCCAGGCGCGCCACCTCGGCGCCGGCCATCTCCAGGAACACGGCCGCAACCAGCTGATCCTTCGACTCGAAATGCCGGTAGAACGCCCGGGTACCCAGCCGCGTCATGGTGAGCACCCGGGCGATCGACAGCGCCTGAACCCCTTCACTCCGAACGACTTCGGTGGCGGCTGCCAGGATTACCGCATGGGTCTGCGGATCGGGATCGACCTTTCTGCGACCGCCCGCTCTGGGGTCGGCACCATCATGCTGACGCATCATAGGTAGCCAGGTAATCGCTGAACGCCTCGTGCACTTTTTCGGTGGTCAACCCGTAATCGGCAAGGTCGTAAGTGTGAGTCCCATGCTGACCGGGCTTGTGCCCGTCTGCCCACTCCTGCACTCGCGCGCGCGCCGCATCGGTGAACGTGAGACCGAGCTTCTGGTAGCTGCGGGCGATCGTGTCGATCGGGTCGGTTTGCAAGTCCGCGAAGGACACGTCCACAAAGCGGTCATCGCCGAATTTCCTCCGGAAGTCCATCGCACGGCCCATGCCTTCGGCCCACCACGCCAGTTGCTCGGCCCCGAGTTCTTCAGGATCCAGGCGGTCGCTGCTCCAGCTCCGGACGTAGGCGATGAGACTGCATACCGACGCGAGCACTTTTGCCGGATCCCGGTGACTCCACAAAAATTTAGCATCCGGATACGCTTCGACAAACGCTTCGAGGGCGAACATGTGCACCGGCGTCCGAAGGTGCCACAAACTCGGCTTACAGTGCCACTGAAGCAGTTTCAGCACATCGCGGTGAAAGGAGTAGGTCTCGCGCATGTCGCTGGCCAGCAGCCATTCCACGTATCCGGGAACCCGTACCACTCCGTCGAAGTGGAAGGTGCGGAAGCTCATGCCCATCAGGTCCTGGCATTCCGTCGCGGATTCAGCATCGAAACTGTTCATGGTTCGAAACTCGGGAAACATCTGGTCGATCATCGCAATGCCCTCGGCGGCTTGCGCGATCCGCGGGTCGGTGCGCTGAGTCGCGGCCTCCGGCGGCGGGGTCGGCGCCTGGGATTCCCAGGTGCGCAATGACCTGAATTGTGGATCAGCAGAGATTAATTGGCCCAACGCGGTGGTACCCGTGCGCGGTAGACCCAGAACGACAACCGGACCGTCGACCACCTCGTCGGCGATCTCGGGATGCTCCTTATAGGTCTCGATGATTTTCAGCCGCTGGATCAGGGCGTTGCTGATGGTCGCGTGCTGCATGACTCGGCCGAGATCGTTGAGTTCGGCTTCGGTGTTCAACGCGGCAACGGTCCGCATCAGGCCTTCGCGGTAATAGGACGAGCCGAAATCGTCGAGGCCAGTGGCGGCGCGCGCGCCGTCTTCGAGATCATCAGCGGAGAAGCTCACCGATAGAACCTTTCGTGTACGGCGCGACGACGGGCTTCGATCACCGCGGCCCGTGTGTCGGGGTCGGTCATCGTGGTTCCATCCGGCAACGACGACAGGATGTCGCCGACCTTCACCACTCGCGTGTCTGGCACCGGGGCTGTTTCGGTTCGCACGCAACGCAATAGCATCGCGCCGTTGCTGTGTCCGGCGGTGTCCAGCCAGTTCGACACCCCGGGGTCCGTCGCACAGATGACGGCGCGGAAGATCCCGTCGGCATCGACGACGGCCTGGTGACCGTTGAGGCTGGACTGATGGCGACCATAGTGAATCGTCTCCAACCACGGGTTGCCCAACGAGATACTCCAGTAGACCCCGACAGGCGGTTGCACCTCGAGAATGACCGCTTCATCCGGCTCGAGCTCGAACCGGCCTATGACAGGGCGATTTTCGGCTGCGGCTCCCATGCCGGTCATGTCCATCGGTGGAATGAAACCGTTGGCCGGCGCCATGGCACCGAAGTCGAGGAAGAATTTCAGGTTGTCGTAGACGAAGTCGCCCAGCGCACGAATCTGAGCTGACACCGACGCGTCCAGGTCGACAGAGCGAGTCCGGGGCACCACCTCGTCACCGATGCGCTCGACGCGAAGTTCCGCGGGGACTTCGGTGTCCCAGTCATAGAAGAAGTTTCGTACCGTCAACGTCGGATGATCGCCGGTGAGTCGCAACCAGTTGCCGTCGTGCCAGTCCGGCGACAGGATCGCCTCGAAGTTGCCGTCTGCATCGACCTGGAGTTCGTCGACGAGGCAGTTAGCGGTGGCGACGATGCCATCCATCGTCTGCAGGCCGACGTATCGGGCTGTGCCCCGGTTGCCGAAGATCCGATAGCTCTCGCCGGCTCGCAGGCTCGCATTCAGGTAGACGCAGTCGGGGCACTCCAACCCCCAGGTGACGATGTCGTCCATGCTGGCGCGACTGACCGCCAGAACCGGGTCCGGGTCCGCTCGCAAGGCCATGTCGGTGCCGACCGCCAACAACACCATCAGATGTCGCATCCCCGACGCGTAATCGAGGCGGTTCTTGTTGACCGGTGTGGACCGTACAAGTTCCTCGGCCTCGCTCAACCGCTGCTGAAAGTGCGCCCACGCCTTCGACAGGTCAGCAGGCTCGCCGTCTCTCGGCGACAGCGCCGCCTCCGCGATCGAGTGCGGCAGCCACGCCATCGGCTGCGTCCAGGCCGGTTGGGCTTGTCCGCCGTCGTCATCGGACACGTTTGCCCTCCAGCCGATTCAGCACCACTCAATTGAAAATGATGTTTTCAATTGAGAAGTTGATACCACCCCGGCGATGGAAGAGTCAACAACGTGTCCGCTCTGGTCCGATCTGGCCGGGCGTCAGGCGTCTCGCTGGCGGAGCAGGTCGGCCCAGTCGCGCGGCACCCGACCACGGGGACCGGGCACCGTCTGGTCCGCGGGATGGCTGGCCGGTGGGGCGAGTTCGGGTCCGTCGTCGAAATCGTCGGTCTGGTAGTTCCAGAACCAGTCCTCACCCGGTTCGAACGATCGGATGATCGGGTGTCCGGTCTCTCGCCAATGCCGGGTTGCGTGCCTGGACAGGGAATCGTCGCAGCAACCAACGTGGCCGCAGGCCGCACACCGCCGCAGGTGCACCCACCACCCGCCGGCCGCATCACATTCGGCACAGCCGGTACCGCTGGGCGGCACCGACGGATCGACGGCAGCAATCATCGCTACTCCCACTCGATGGTGCCGGGCGGCTTGCTGGTCACGTCCAGCACCACGCGATTGACCTCGGGCACCTCGTTGGTGATCCGGGTCGAAATCCGCTCCAGCACCTCGTAGGGCACCCGGGTCCAGTCGGCGGTCATGGCGTCCTCGCTGGACACCGGCCGCAGGACGATCGGATGGCCGTACGTCCGGCCGTCGCCCTGTACGCCCACCGACCGGACATCGGCCAACAGCACCACCGGGCACTGCCAAATCTGCTGGTCTTGACCGGCCGCGGTCAACTCTTCGCGCGCGATTGAGTCTGCTCGCCGCAGCGTCTCCAGTCGCGCCGCGGTGACCTCTCCCACGATGCGGATGGCCAAACCCGGCCCCGGAAAGGGCTGTCGCCCAACGATTTCCTCGGGCAAGCCCAACTCGCGGCCGACCGCGCGCACCTCGTCTTTGAACAACAGCCGCAACGGCTCGACCAGGACGAACTTCAGATCGTCGGGCAGACCGCCGACATTGTGATGGCTTTTGATATTCGCTGCGCCGGAACCGCCACCGGACTCCACCACGTCGGGATAAAGCGTTCCCTGTACCAGGAACTCAGTGTCAGTATCTCTGTCGCCCAGCGCATCTCGCACGGCGCCCTCGAATGCCCGGATGAACTGACGTCCGATGATCTTGCGCTTGCCTTCGGGATTGGTGACCCCGGACAGCGCCGCAAGGAATGTCGCTTCGGCGTCGACGGTCACCAGGTTGGCGCCGGTGGCCGCGACGAAGTCGCGCTGCACCTGCGCACGCTCACCCGCGCGCAGCAGCCCGTGGTCGACGAACACACACGTCAGCCGGTCGCCGATGGCCCGTTGCACCAACGCGGCGGCGACCGCCGAATCCACGCCGCCGGACAGCCCGCAGATCGCGTGGCCGTCGCCGACCTGGTTGCGCACCTGCTCGACTAAGGCCTCGGCAATACCGGCCGGCGTCCAATCCGGAGCAATTCCGGCGAACTCATGCAGGAACCGGGTGAGGACCTGTTGTCCGTGCGGGCTGTGCAAAACCTCGGGGTGATACTGCACACCGGCCAACCGTCGCGACCGGTTCTCGAACCCAGCCACCGGGGAACCCGGACTGGTGGCCACCACCTCGAATCCCTCCGGCGCGGACGTGACCGCATCGCCGTGGCTCATCCACACCGGCTGTGTGGCGGGCAGGTCTGAATGCAACTGACCGCCAACGGCATTCAACTCGGTTCGGCCGTACTCGCTGGTGCCGGTGCGCGCGACCGTGCCGCCGAGCGCCTGAGCCATCGCCTGAAACCCGTAGCAAATGCCGAACACCGGTACGTCCAGGTCGAACAAAGCCGGGTCGAGCTGCGGCGCGCCGTCGGCGTACACGCTGGCCGGGCCCCCGGACAGCACTACCGCAAGCGGATCGCGGGCCTTGATCTCATCGACCGAGGCGGTATGTGGAATCACCTCCGAAAACACCCGCGCCTCGCGCACCCGGCGGGCGATCAACTGGGCGTATTGCGCGCCGAAATCGACGACCAGCACGGGACGGGGCGATGCGGACTCCACCGGCACAGTCTAAAGGCGCACCGGCATCGGCCTGCGGCGTCGACGTATCTCGATCCGCCCAGATGCTGATCGGCCGTAGGCCTGGCAACATCGACGCCGACTGAACGGCTCCAAGCAAGGCCGGTGCCAAGCATGCGGGGAAGGTTCAGTCCGCCGGAACGGATGGCGAACCGGGTTCGGGCATGGTGAGGTGTTAACGACCCACGGCCGAAATCACCCGCGCCCAACTCATCCTGGAAGGGAGGTCCGCCGTGCTGGGTTTACCCGAATCGGTACATGCCTGCCTGTTCGATCTCGACGGTGTGCTGACCGACACTGCGAGCGTGCACACCAAGGCTTGGAAGGCGATGTTCGACGCCTTTCTCAAAAAGCACGCCGAACAGAGCGGCCAGAAATTCGTCGAGTTCGATGCCGACGAGGATTACCTGAAATACGTCGACGGCAAGAAGCGTGAAGACGGCGTGCGTTCGTTTCTGGCCAGCCGTGGTATCGAGTTGCCCGACGGCGACCCCGACGACGGCCCGGACAAGGACACCATTTACGGGTTGGGTACTCGCAAGAACGACGCCTTCCAAGAGACTTTGCACAAAGACGGCGTCAAGGTGTTCGAGGGTTCCCGCCGTTACCTGGAGCAAGTGGCTGCGGCGGGTCTGGCCACCGCAGTGGTGTCCTCGAGCGCCAACACCCGTGAGGTGTTGGAGATCACCGGTCTGGACCACTTCATTCAACAGCGGGTCGACGGTGTGACGCTGCGCGAGGAGCACATCGCCGGTAAGCCTGCGCCGGACTCCTACCTGCGCGCCGCCGAGCTGCTGAACGTCGAACCCGCCGCGGCGGCGGTGTTCGAGGACGCGATTTCCGGCGTCGAAGCCGGCCGTGCGGGCAACTTCTATGTGGTCGGCGTCGACCGCGTTGGACAGGCCGACGAATTACACAGCCACGGAGCAGATGTCGTGGTTACCGACCTCAGTGAACTATCTTAGGAGGCCGTGATGATCCCGGATGGCACGCTCCCCGTCGAACCATGGCAAGTCCGCGAACCGAAGCTGGACCTGGACGTACTGGCTCAATCTGAGTCGCTGTTCGCATTGTCCAACGGGCACATCGGTATTCGCGGCAACCTCGACGAAGGCGAGCCGCACGGCCTGCCCGGCACCTATCTGAACTCGTTCTACGAAGTGCGGCCGCTGCCCTATGCCGAAGCGGGCTACGGCTATCCGGAAGCCGGACAAACCATTGTCGACGTCACCAACGGCAAGATCCTGCGCCTGCTGGTAGACGACGAACCGTTCGACGTCCGCTACGGCAAGCTGCTCAGTCACGAACGGATCCTCGACCTACGGGCCGGCACGCTGACCCGGGACGCGCACTGGCAGTCGCCGGTCGGCAAGCAGGTCAGAGTTACCTCGACCCGGCTGGTGTCACTGTCTCAGCGCAGCGTCGTCGCGATCGAGTACGTGGTCGAGGCCGTCGAACAATTCGTCCGTGTCACAGTGCAATCGGAGCTGGTCGCCAACGAAGACCAGCCCGTGACGTCTGGCGACCCGCGGGTCTCGGCGATCCTCGACAGACCGCTGGAGGCCGTCCAGCACGAGGACACCAAATGCGGCGCGCTGCTGATGCACCGGACGCGGGCCAGCGCGTTGATGATGGCCGCGGCGATGGACCATGAGATCGAGGTCGAGGGTCGCTACGAAGTCAGCAACGACGCGGGCCCCGACTTGGCCCGCACCACCGTGATCTGCGGACTGCGCCCGGGCCAGCAGCTGCGCATCGTGAAATATTTGGCGTACGGGTGGTCGAGCCAGCGGTCCCGCCCCGCGCTGCGCGACCAAGCGTCCGCCGCCTTGCACAGCGCGCGTTACAGCGGCTGGCAGGGCTTGGTGGACGCCCAACGCAAAATTCTCGACGACTACTGGGACGGCGCCGACGTCGAGGTGGAAGGGGACCCGATCTGTCAGCAGGCGGTCCGGTTCGGGCTCTTTCACCTGCTGCAGGCCAGTGCGAGGGCCGAAGGCCGCGGCATCGCCAGTAAGGGTTTGACCGGCACCGGGTACGACGGTCACATCTTCTGGGACACCGACGGGTTCGTCCTTCCGGTGCTGACCTACACGCTGCCGCACGCCGCTGCCGACGCATTGCGCTGGCGCGCTTCGACATTGGATCTGGCGAAGGAGCGCGCCGCGCAGCTGGACCTCAGGGGCGCCAGCTACCCCTGGCGGACGATTCGCGGTCAGGAGTGTTCGGCGTACTGGCCGGCCGGAACTGCGGCGTGGCACATCAACGCCGACATCGCGATGGCGTTCGAGCGCTATCGCATTGTCACCGGCGATGAGTCGCTGGAGAAAGACTGCGGACTCGAGGTGCTCGTCGAGACGGCCAGGCTGTGGCATTCGCTCGGCCACCACGACCGCCACGGTGTCTGGCACCTGGACGGAGTGACTGGTCCGGACGAATACACCGCGATCGTGCGGGACAACGTGTTCACCAACATGATGGCGGCACACAACCTTCGGGTCGCGGCTGACGCGTGCGCCCGGCATTCCGAAGTTGCCCGCGAGATGGGGGTGTCCAGCGACGAGACCGCGTCGTGGCGCGCGGCCGCGGACGCCGCGCACATTCCCTATGACGAAGAGCTCGGCGTGCACCCGCAGTCCGAAGGTTTCACCACCTACGCCGAATGGGATTTCGAGACCAGAAACAAATACCCGCTGCTGTTGCACGAGCCCTATGCGTTGCTGTACTCGGCCCAGGTGGTCAAGCAAACCGACCTGGTGCTCGCGATGTACTGGCAGAGCCACAAATTCACCGACGAGCAGAAGGCGCGCAATGTCGACTACTACGAGCGACGCACGGTGCGTGACTCGTCGTTGTCGGCCTGCGCGCAAGCGGTGATGTGCGCCAATGTCGGGCATGTGGACCTGGCTCACGACTACACCTACGAGGCGGCGCTGGTCGACCTGCGCGATCTGCACCACAACACCAAGGACGGCCTGCACATGGCGTCGCTGGCCGGCGCCTGGACAGCTCTGGTCGCCGGCTTCGGCGGCCTGCGCGACGACGAGGCGATCCTGTCGCTCAACCCGTATCTGCCCGACGGTATCTCGCGACTCCGATTCCGGTTGCGCTGGCACGAGTTCCGGCTCACGGTGGACGTCGTCCATGACGAGGTGACCTACACGTTGCGCGACGGACCAGACGGCGGGCTGACCATCCGGCACGCCGGCGAAGACGTCGAACTCACGACGACCGAAGCCACGACGATCGCGTTGATCAAGCGTGAGCCGCTGTTGCCCACGCCGCAGCAGCCACCGGGACGCGCTCCCGTGCAGCGAAGCGCGTACCGGGGGGTCAACCAGCCGAGCTGACCGATCCCGGGCTCTCCTGCTGAGCCACCGCGCTGATCGACTCGATGGGCAGCCAGCGCAGCGCGCCGGGCGCTGAGTCCGGCACCACCGGGTGGGCGGGGGCGATCGGGTCGAGTCGGCGGTACGGCTGGCCTTGCGGCGGCCGCACGTCGTTCTCGCCCTTGTTCGGCCACAGCGCGGCAGCCCGCTCGGCTTGCGCCGAGATCGACAACGACGGATTGACGCCGAGGTTTGCCGAGATCGCGGCACCGTCCACCACCGACAGCGTCGGGTAGCCGTACGCCCGGTGATACGGGTCGATGACACCGTGATCGGGGTTGTCCCCGATCACCGCGCCGCCGAGGAAATGCGCCGTCAAGGGCATGTTGAACAATTCGCCCCACGTGCCGCCGGCCACGCCGTCGATCTTGTCGGCGATGCGGCGGGTGACCTCGTTGCCGACCGGATTCCAGGTCGGGTTGGGGTCGCCGTGTCCCTGTTTGCTCGAGTACCAGCGAATACCCAGCTTCCCGCGGTGGGTGAAGGTGGTGATCGAGTTGTCCAGGTGCTGCATTACCAGCGCGATCATCGTGCGCTCACTCCACTGGCGCGGATTGAGCAGCCGCAGCATGCCCCGCGGGTCTTCACCACCGGTCTTGAGCAACTGCTTCCAGCGCGGCACGTCCGTGCCTCCGGGGCCAGGGCCGTCGGTCATCAGCGTCTGCAGCAGCCCCATCGCGTTGGATCCTTTGCCGTAGCGACAGGGTTCGATGTGAGTGTCCGACGTCGGGTGGATCGACGACGTGATGGCCACCCCATGGGTCAGGTCGAGGTCCGGTGAGACGGTCAGCCGTCCGGCGCCGACGATCGACTCGGAGTTGGTCCGGGTCAGCACGCCCAAGCGCTCTGACAGCCGGGGCAGCTTGCCTTTGTCGCGCATCTTG
Organism: Mycobacterium sp.; assembly: GCA_032159915.1. Taxonomy (GTDB): domain Bacteria; phylum Actinomycetota; class Actinomycetes; order Mycobacteriales; family Mycobacteriaceae; genus Mycobacterium. The sequence continues at coordinate 10,830 of JAVHWH010000162.1, read as the reverse complement.
AACAGCAGATGCTGCGTTCCCCATGTTCCGGCCGCCAGCACCAGGTGCGACGCGGTGAAAGTGCGCCTGGTTCTGCGCACCCAACTGCCGGTGCGAACCGTCTTTACTTCCCACAACCCGTCGGAGCGCTGCTCGAAGCCCTTTACAGTCGTCATCGGAATAACTTCTGCGCCTGCCGATTCCGCGAGCCCGAGGTAGTTCTTCACCAGGGTGTTCTTGGCGCCGTAGCGGCAGCCCGTCATACAGGACCCACACTCCAGGCAGCCGGTGCGCGCCGGGCCCGCGCCGCCGAAGTAGGGGTCTGGCACGGTTTTTCCCGGCGTCTTGGTGCCATCGGGACCGAAGAACACTCCGACCGGGGTCGGCACGAACGTGTCGCCGCAACCCATGTCGTCGGCCACTTCCTTCATGATGCGGTCGGCGTCGGTGAAGGTCGGGTTCGTCACGACGCCGAGCATCCGCTTCGCCTGCTCGTAGTGCGGCATCAACTCGGCCTGCCAGTCGGTGATGTGCTGCCACTGCGGGTCGGCAAAGAACGGCTCCGGTGGCACGTACAACGTGTTGGCGTAGTTGAGCGAACCGCCGCCGACGCCCGCGCCGGCCAGGATCAGCACGTCGCGCAGCGGGTGAATGCGCTGGATCCCGAAGCAACCGAGTCTCGGCGCCCACAAGAACTTGCGGAGGTTCCAGGAGGTCTTGGCGAAATCCTCGTCGGCGAAGCGCTTGCCGGCCTCCAGCACGCCGACCCGGTAACCCTTCTCCGTCAACCGCAGCGCGGTGACGCTGCCACCAAAACCCGAACCGATGATCAAGACGTCGTAGTCAGGCTTCACGCCATCCAGTATGTACGTACCACCGGGTAATGAGCCACAAAACGAGGTCGGCGGCCCCGCTCAGTTGCCGACCGTCAGGCCGACCTTCTGGAATTCCTTAAGATCGCAATAGCCGGATTTCGCCATCGAACGGCGCAGACCACCGACAAGATTCAGCGAGCCGAACGGGTCATCGGACGGACCGTTGAGGACCTGGTCCAGGGTGAGCCGCTCGCCGGTCGCGATTTGCAGCAGGGCACCGCGTGGAAGCGACGGGTGGGCAGCGGCGGACGGCCAGAACCAGCCCTCGCCCTGCGCCTCGACGGCCTCGGCGAGCGGGGTGCCGAGCACCACCGCGTCGGCGCCGCAGGCGATGGCCTTGGCTAGGTCTCCGGAGGTGTGGATGTCTCCGTCGGCCAGCACGTGCACGTAGCGCCCGCCGGTCTCGTCGAGGTATTCGCGGCGGGCGGCGGCGGCGTCGGCGATCGCGGTGGCCATCGGCACGCTGATCCCGAGGACCTCGTCGCTGGTGGTCACCCCGCTGGTCGAGCCGTAACCGACGATGACGCCGGCCGCGCCGGTCCGCATCAAATGCAGTGCGCTGCGGTGGTCGATCACGCCGCCGGCCACCACCGGCACGTCGAGCTCGGCGATGAAGGTCTTCAGGTTCAGCGGCTCGCCATGGCTGTCGACACGTTCGGCCGAGACGATGGTGCCCTGGATGACCAGCAGATCGATGCCGGCCGACACCAGTACCGGCGTCAGCGCCTGCGCGTTCTGCGGGCTCACCCGGACCGCAGTGGTTACCCCGGCGTCGCGGACGCGGGCCACCGCGGCACCCAACAGCTCGGGGTCCAGCGGCGTGGCGTGGAACTGTTGGAGCAACCGGACGGCCGCCGACGGTTCCGGTTCTTTCGCGGCCGCTTCGATGACTTGGGCGACTTTGGCTTCGACGTCCGCGTGGCGGCCGACCAGCCCCTCGCCGTTGAGCACGGCCAGGCCACCGAGGCGACCGAGTTCGATCGCGAATTCCGGCGACACCAGCGCGTCGGTCGGATGCGCCACGATGGGGATCTCGAACCGGTAGGCGTCGAGCTGCCAGGCCGTCGTGACGTCCTGCGACGAGCGGGTGCGTCGCGACGGCACAATATTGATGTCAGCGAGTTCGTAAGTGCGCCGGGCTGTTCGGCCCATGCCGATCTCGACCATGTCACGCATGAGCGGTCCTTCGATCAGTTCACCGAGCGTAGTAGTTAGGCGCTTCGGCGGTCATCGTGATGTCGTGCGGATGGCTTTCCTTTAGGCCCGCCGCCGTGATGCGGACGAACTGCGCCCGCTGCAGTGCCTCGATCGTCGCGGCACCGGTGTAGCCCATCGCGGCGCGCAGGCCGCCGGTGAGCTGGTGGATCACCGACGACAGCGGACCGCGGAATGGCACCCGGCCTTCGATGCCCTCAGGCACCAGCTTGTCCTCGGACAGCGCATCGTCCTGGAAGTAGCGGTCCTTCGAATACGACTTCCCTGAGGCCCCCGCAGCCCCACGTCCCTGCATGGCGCCCAGCGAGCCCATGCCTCGGTAGCTCTTGTACTGCTTGCCGTTGACGAAGATCAGGTCGCCCGGCGCTTCGCCGGTACCAGCCAGCAGCGATCCCAACATGGCGGTGGAGGCGCCCGCCGCCAGCGCCTTGGCGATGTCACCGGAGTACTGCAGGCCGCCGTCAGCGATCACCGGCACCCCGGCCGGGCTGCATACCGCGACCGCCTCGAGGATCGCGGTGATCTGCGGCGCGCCGACACCGGCGACCACCCGGGTGGTGCAGATCGATCCGGGACCGACGCCGACTTTGACCGCGTCCGCGCCGGCCTCGACCAGCGCCGCGGCTGCCGACCGGGTGGCGACGTTGCCGCCCACCACCTCGACCCGGGCGCCGACTTCACCCTTGAGTTGGCGGACCATGTCGAGCACCAGCCGGTTGTGCGCGTGCGCGGTGTCGACCACCAATATGTCGGCGCCCGCGTCGGCCAGCGTCATCGCGCGCACCCAGGCGTCGTCACCGACACCGACGGCGGCGGCCACCAGGAGCCGGCCGTCGCTGTCCTTGGTCGCCAACGGGTGCTGTTCGGTCTTGACGAAGTCCTTGACGGTGATCAGCCCGGTCAGCCGGCCATGCCCGTCGACGATCGGCAGCTTCTCGATCTTGTGCCGACGCAGCAGGCCCAGGGCCGCGTCCGCGCTGACGCCCTCCTGGGCGGTGATCAGCGGGGCCTTGGTCATCACCTCGGCGACCTGCTTGGACTGGTCGACCTCGAACCGCATGTCGCGGTTGGTGATGATGCCGACCAGCTGACCCGCGTCGTCGATGACGGGCAGCCCAGAGATACGGAACCGGGCACACATCGCGTCCACCTCGGCCAGCGTGTGGTCCGGTTTGCAGGTGACCGGATCGGTGACCATGCCGGCTTCCGAGCGTTTCACGGTCTCGACCTGTCCGGCCTGTTCGGAGATCGGCAGGTTGCGGTGCAACACCCCGAGACCGCCTGCGCGGGCCATCGCGATCGCCATCCGTGACTCGGTCACGGTGTCCATCGCCGAGCTGACCAGCGGAACCTTCAGCCGGACGTTTTTGGTGAGCTGACTCGACGTGTCGGCGGCAGCGGGCACGATATCGGAGGCAGCGGGCAGCAGGAGAACGTCGTCGAACGTCAGTCCCAGCATCGCGATTTTTTGCGGATCGTCTCCACCGGTCGGGACTGGGTCTTCCGGGAAACCACCCACCCGGGGATAGGAGGCGACGATCAGGTCGCCACCGTCTTCGAGACGGGACAAGCCAGATGACATTGCCGGGGGCCTCCCATACGCGCGCGGAGTGAGAATGCCATCCTATCGGCTTATAGCCCCACCGCTGACGATGCGCGCCGCGAGCGAGACGACATGGCGGTTGGGCTGCCGGGTAGCGCTGGCGTGATACCGGCGAGGCTGCGTAATGTGGACCCGTGCGCGACTACCTTCCGCCCGGGCTGCCGCCTGACCCGTTCGCCGACGACCCGGGTGATCCGTCGGCGGCGCTGGATGCCGTCGAGCCCGGCCAGCCGCTGGACCCCCAGGAGCGGATGGCGGTCGAGGCCGACCTAGCCGATCTAGCGGTGTACGAAGCCCTGTTGGCGCACAAAGGGATTCGCGGTTTAGTGGTGTGTTGCGACGAATGTCAGCAGGACCACTACCACGATTGGGACATGCTGCGGGCCAACTTGCTTCAGCTGCTGGTCGACGGCACGGTGCGTCCGCACGAGCCGGCTTACGATCCGGAGCCCGACGCCTATGTGACGTGGGATTACTGCCGGGGCTACGCCGACGCCTCGCTCAACGAGGCGACCTCCGACACCGAGGGATTTCACGGACGCCGCTGAGCGACCGTTTTTCTCCTGGCGATCACAGACCCTCTCGGCCGCCGATGCGGTCAGATTCAGGGCCGTCGCCAGCTTCCCCCCCAATGTTCTATGCGGCTTGCGCAGTCGTCGCGAAGCACCCGGAGCTGCGCCGCCCGGTCTTCGGTGTCGGCGATATCGGCGAGCAGGCAGGCCAATGCCCAGCGCAGCGGCATCAAATCCAGCCGGCCGGTGAGTTCCAAGGCGGCATCGGCGACATCCCGAGCACGTTTGAGAGCACCGGCGCTGCACAGCGCCGCGGCCAGCACCACCTCACTCTTGGCGCGATGCCGGGCGGCGCCGTCAAGGGTGGTCGCGGCCAGCTCGACCGCAACTTCGGCGTTGCGAACTGCGACATCGCCTTGGCCGCCGGCCATCGCCAGTTCGGCAGCCACCCACGCCCGCCGCACCGCCAGCCGTGGTGGCCCATGTGCCACGAACGGCTCTGCGCGCGCGAGCAGCGTCGCCGCAGCGCCCAGCCGCCCGACACCCAGCGCATCGGCCGCCAGGCCCGTCAACGCGTCGCCGACCGCCTCGGGGTCATCGCCGGCCAGCGCCCAGGCCCGTCCGTCCCAGCCGCGGGCCAGCGCGTGCCAACCCAGCTGGCGAAGAAAGGAAGCGCGTGCGCTGTGGGCCAGCGAGACCAGCGGACCAGACGGCACGGTTCGAGTCAGCGCCGCCAGATCGGCGTAAGCGCTGCCGTAGCGACCTTGCCCGGCCGCGGCGATCGCACGTAGCCACTGCTGATGCGGTGTTGTCGGCGCAGGCAGCGGCCAGCGATCCGGCTCGTCACCAAAGGCGGCAGCCAGGACGTCTGACCCGCTGGACGCATCGTGGGAGATATGTATCACGGTCCGTTATTCGTTAAGACTTCATGGTTTCTGAGTTACACCGGTATTAAATCCAACGAAGATCGAATTTGTTGTGCATGCCGCATGATTTGGCCGCGAGCTGCGAAATATCGGGGTAATAAGCGGCTTACATGCACCGCTCGACTCACGCAAGGCCATCACATCGATGAACAGAGCGTAAATTCCCAAGCCGCAGTTCGGCATTCGGCACATTACAGCCTGTTGACGGCAATTCCCTAGCGCACCTACGTTAGTTGCGACGAGTAGTCACCGACGACCCGCTCGATTCAGTTGACGACCAACTAGATCGCAAACTGGCCTGAACTTGGGCGTGTAGAGAGGGACTTCAATGCCGCAACCGGAGCAACTACCAGGCCCCAATGCAGACATTTGGGATTGGCAATTACAAGGCCTTTGCCGCGGCGTGGACTCGTCAGTGTTCTTCCACCCGGACGGGGAGCGTGGCCGGGCGCGCCTCCAGCGTGAGCGTCGTGCCAAGGAAATGTGCCGGAGCTGCCCGGTGATGGCTCAGTGCCGCGCGCACGCCCTCGATGTCGGCGAGCCGTACGGGATCTGGGGCGGTCTGTCGGAGGCCGAGCGCGAACTACTGCTCAAGCGCGACATCAGCCGGACGCGCAGCATCCGCCGCAGCGCCTGACAGACGCCGCCTTACAGGATCGACCCGTCCTGCTTGTACTGCTCGATCTTGTCCCAATCCACCCCGGCGTCGAGCAGGATCTCCTCGGTGTGCTGGCCGTGCTCGGGCGCGCCGGTCGGCTGAACGTGGTGACCGTCGAATTGAACGGGGTTCGTCGGCAGGATGTAGGGCTTGCCGTTCATCGCGTTGACCGTCGGGATGTAGCCGTTGGCGATGACGGCGGGGTCGTCGCACAACTCGCTGGTCCTCTGCAGAACGGCCCAGGCACCCGACAGCGGCTTGAGGATCTCGCGCCATTGCTCGACGGTCTTCGACGCGAATTCCTCGTCCATCAGGTCGATCAGCTCGCCACGGTTGACGAAGCGGGAATGACCGTCGGCGAACCGTTCGTCGGTGATCAGGTCGGTACGGCCGATCACGGTCATGAACTCGGGGTAGAACTTGTCGCCCTGCAACATCATCAGCGTGATGTAGCGGTCGTCCTTGGTCCGGTAGTTCCCGACCAGCGGGTTCGGCATGTCCCGGTGGGTGAACGTCGGAATCGGGTCACCGCCGTACAGCATCGCCGCAGTCACCTGCGGCGTCATCGCCCACGCCGCGAGGCCCAGCAGCGACACGTCGACGATGGAGGTCTCGCCGGTCGACTTGCGCTTGTACAGCGCGGCGGCGATCCCGCCGGCGATGGTCAGCCCACCCATCAGGTCGCCGAATGCGGGGGTCTGCATCACCGGCTCGGGAAGGTCGCGGGTGAGTGCATCGGCGATCCCGCCGCGCGACCAGAACGACACACCGTCATACCCGGGCCGGTCAGCGTCGGGGCCTTGGGGTCCATATCCGGATCCACGGACGTAGACGATGTCGGGGTTCGCGGCGCGAATCTGCTCGACCTCGATGCCGAAGTGTTTGCGGCGACCGGGCAGGTAACTGGTCAGGAACACGTCGCTGGTTTTCGCCAGCTCGTATACGACCTCTTGACCGCCCGGTGTGGTCAAGTCGATGCCGATGGACTTCTTTCCGCGGTTCGGCATTTCGATCATGTAGTTGACAGCGGTTGGACCCCCGGGGATGAGGCCCATGGTGACCAGTCCCCGTTGCGGGTCGCCGCCTTCGCGTGGCTCGACTTTGATCACGTCGGCGCCCCACTCGGCGAGCACCGCGCCGGCCGCGGGGACGAACGTCCAGGCGGCGACTTCCAGCACACGGATGCCGCTCAGCGGTTTGGCGTCAGTCATAACGAGTCCTCTACTTGTGGGATCAATGTCAACTAATCGCTGATGAGTCCGAACCGACGATAGGCCGCACGGATGTCGGTGCGCGCCTGGTCGGGCAACTTCGCCTGGGGCGGGCGGGATTCCGGGTACGACCCGATCGGCAGCCCGACAACCGACGCGGCGTACTTGAACGCGCCACCCCAATGGGTGAAGTAATCGGGCCGGCCGGGATAGCGAGTGAACCAGCCGCGCATGCCGAGCTCGAACTCGTCGAGTCCCGACTCCTTGGCGTAATCCATCGCCTCGACCAGCTTGTCGTTCCAGATCAGGTCCCAGTATTGGGACAGCGCGCGCTTTTCCGCCGTCTCGAAGAGGTAGCCGGTGGTGCCGAGCTGTCCGGGGCCGACGATGCCCGATCGCAGCCAACCGGCCCGGTACACCGTCGTATCGCATTCCCAGATCACCAACTCCGGCGCGAGCTGATGGAGCATGCGACTCTGATGCGGCCGGAACGAGCCTTCTTTGGTCGCGCACACTGCCGGAATCTCCTCGACGATCCGCGCGCCTTCCTGCGCGGAGAGAACGTATCCCGAGCTGGGCGAGTTGAACATCCCCAGGGCGATGTCGGTACGGTCTGCGATGTAGCGAAAAAAGCTCAAAACGCCCACCCCGCCGTGCAATTCCATCATCGGAGTCTGGATGTAGACGATGTCGGCGCCGACGTGCTGGGCATGCTGGGTCAACTCGAGGCAGTCTTTGGCTGACAACGCCGCGGTGCACGACTGGACGACCACCTCCGGGTTGATCCGTCGGGCTTCTTCGATTGCCACCTCCAGCAGCATCTTTCGCTCTGCGATGGTCAGCGACCAGAATTCCGCGACGCCGCTCGTCACCCAGAGCATGGGGTGATAGAGCGTGCCGACGCAGTGCCGGACCAGCGTTCGGTAGGCATCCCAGTCGATGTCGTCGCCGTCGCGGCCAGTGAACGGCGTGTACAACGAGTCGCCGATGCCGTGCAGTGAACTGCGCGCCCACTGACGAGCGTCCTTGGCACTAGTCATCATTGACTCCCTCAGCTAGCTGACGATCTCGAAGATTGCGGCCGCCGACGTCACCGCTTTGTCGGCATTGCCTTCGTCGTGCAAGAGCATGCGCACACCGACCTTGCCCGATCCGCCCGCGTGTGCGCTGCCGTCCACCCGGAACGGGCCTTCCTTGCCGCGCGCCATGAACATGACGTGCCAGCTCATTATTTGCAGCCGGCGCGTTCCGACAGCATCGGCGGCCAGGTCTATCGCCGCGGTTTCCAGCACCACGTGCTGGGGGCCGATGTGCAGCGCCGCGTCCGGCGACGCCAGTTCTTCGCTGAGCGGAGGCAGCTGCCAACTGTTGTCAGCGCGTTTGGACGCGCCGAACGCCTTCCACAGTGGTGGCAGCTCGGGCGAATCCTCGATCACCAGCTCGGTGCCTGAAACATCCATCCGGCCAAGCCCTTCGGGTGGGACTCCGATGGTCGCGCCCTGGCCTTCGTTGAAGGCAATCACCCGCTCCGGGTTGTCGGCGTCGACGATCTTGCATCGCCCGTAGCCCATCATCCGGCCCTGGTGGACGTTGCCGGATCCGACGATTTCGACCCTCTTCACGTCGTAGCCGGGATCGACGATCTGCACCGAGGCGATCACCGGGTTGGGAACGGCGACCATGTCGGTCTGGCAACCTTCCGGCGAGGCAATCGCCAACGGCGCCACCATGATTCCGCCGGCCTCATTGCGCATATCGCGACGGATGACCACGGTATCGTCGCCGTCGCCGATGTTCATCGACGAATGACTGCGGCCGATGTAGCGGTAGCTCAGCAGCCCGGTCCAGCGCCGGAACAGCTCGTCCCGGTAGGCGTCGGTGTCACCAAGGAATTCCCTGATGTCCCGTAGCGGTCCGGTCAACCGAGTCGTTCCTCCTGAGCCAAAAGTTGAGCAGACGCTCAGCTACGACTTTACGGCTGCCCTCGCCAATGTAAAGGCCATATCGCCGGGAAAAGGAGATATCGGTTCTAGGCCGTTCAAGTGTGGGCGCCGACCGCAAACGTGTCCGCCAGCGGTTTGACTTCGACAAATCTGGGTAGCCCCGCCCCTATGAACAGGCGCGCAGTGTTTGTGGTCGCGGTGTCTGCAGTCTTTATTGCGGCATCAGCTGGATGCGCGAAGCAAGGTGGACAACCCGGACAAACCAGTTCGTCACCGCCCCCAGGCACCGAGCGAATGACCACTCAGCTGAAGGGGACGGATGGGACCACGGTCGCCAATGCAACCTTCGATTTCACCAACGGCTACGCCACAGTGACCGTCGAAGCCGGTCCCAATCAGATTCTGAGTCCTGGGTTCCACGGTCTTCAAGTCCACTCGGTGGGTAAGTGCGAGGCCAATTCCACTGCGCCCGGCGGAGATTCGACCGGCAACTTCGCTTCGTCCGGCAGTGTCTACCAGGCGCCGGACCACACTGGTTACCCAGCCAGTGGCGATCTAACTGCTCTGCAAGCCCGCTCCGACGGCTCGGCGAAACTCGTCACGACCACCAATTTGCTGACCGCGGCGAACCTGCGCAACAACTTGGGCAGCTCGCTGGTCGTTCATCAGAACGCAAATAACGTAGTCAGTGACAATCCGGCCGGTAGTTCGGATAAGCGGTTGGCCTGCGGCGTGATTGCGGCTGGCTCCGCCGCGACCTCGTCATCCACGACCACCAGCACCAGCATCTCCACTGTTACTACAACGGTCGAAGTTCCACCACCGTCGACAAGCACAAGCACGGTCACGGTCACCAGCGCGCCCACCCTCACGTCGACCGCAACCACACCTACGACGACCAATAACCTGCCCCCCGGCCGCTGACCGCCGTCGGGTCGGGGAACCGAGTCGTTCCTCCTGAGCCTGGCCGTCGGCGGTTAATCTGCCCACATGCAGACGCTGCTGTTCAAACTCGGACTGATCTTGTTCGTGATCGGCCTGCTCACCGGCTTCGCCATCCCGGTGTTGAAGAACCCGCGGATGGGGCTGAGCAGTCACCTTGAAGGCATCGTCAACGGCACGTTCCTGGCACTGCTCGGATTGCTGTGGCCCCACGTCCACCTGGCCCACGCCTGGGGAGTGACTGCGGTCGTGCTGATTGTGTATTCCGCCTATGCGAACTGGTTGGCTACGTTGCTCGCGGCGGCGTGGGGTGCCGGCCGCAGGTTCGCGCCGATCGCTGCAGGCGACCACGAAGCCGCGAAGGTCCAGGAGAGCATCTTCGGTTTCCTGTTGATCTCGCTGTCGGTCGCGATCGTGATCGGCGTCGTCATCGTCATCGTCGGACTCTGAGGCCGGACTCCCACAAATATCGTTGCAGCTCAAGGAGAACGGCATGAGGACACCGGACGTTCAGACAGCAGCGTCAGAAGGCACGGTGACCGTGATGGAAACGGGCACTGGGACTTATACGCAGCAGATCATCGCGAGACATCACCGGCTTGTCGCAGACGAGCCGCAGCCGATCGGAGACGACAAAGGCCCCACGCCTTACGATCTCCTGCTTGCCGCGCTCGGTTCATGTACCTCGATGACGGTGCGGATGTACGCCGACCGCAAGGGCTGGCAGCTAGATCGGGTCCAAGTGACGTTGCGGCAGAACCGGATTCACGCACAAGATTGCGCCGACTGCGAAACCAAATCCGGCTGGGTCACCCATATCGATCGCGAGATCGAGTTGACCGGTGACCTCGACGACGGTCAACGGCAACAGTTGATGCACATCGCCGAGCGTTGCCCAGTCCACCAGACGCTGACCTCCGAAGTCGAGATCACCACGTCGTTGAGGTGAGAGCCGCTTACCTCCGG
>JAVHWH010000144.1:0-6827 GCA_032159915.1 Mycobacterium sp. | reverse complement strand
GGAGCTCAGCGCAGACCCTTGTGACGTCAACACAAGTTCCTGGCGGCATTTACGCCCCCTTTATCCACCCCTGGTCGACTGGCCACGACCTGTACTTCAACCTGTCGCTGTGGTCGACCTACAGCGTCATGCTGATGCACACCACGCTGCCCTAGCTCCCGCGGGCACTGAAACCACTGAAACTGCGCCCCGACTCTTCCCAACGTTTGCCCGTATTTCTATGGCGCGGGTGACGGTGCGGGCGCAGCTGCATTTCCATGCAGGCACTGCTGATACTCCGGACTACCGGGAACGTTGTCAGAGCCGCAGTTGCAATCACGAACTTGCGCGGGCGTGGAAAGCGAATTACAAAAGTCGCTACCAGCCGAGGCCAATGGGGCGGTCCACGTGACACCAGCCACCAAGGCTGCCGCAGCGCCACCTACCGCAGTCATCAATGTTCTCGTCTTCACATTGGGGTTCCTTCACTCTGAACATGACGGCACTTCGCCGACGTTGGTTGCGCTAGCCGAATACTAGGGTCGCAAAGAGAAAGTCGCAGATGTCGCAGACCAACACGTGGCGAATCGGGCCGTTCACGCCCTCGGGCAGAACATCCCCAGTATCTGCTGGCAGTTGTTCCTGTCGATGACGAAAGGACCGGGATCGGTCGGCGGCGGGGGCGGAGGCGGCACCTCTCCCTCAAAAATGTTTTGAGCAACATTTCCCTGCCCGAACGCCACGTACCAGTAGGTGTGGCAGGCATTGAAGTCCCAGCGCACTGGGTTCGTCACATGATTGCCGGTCGACACCGGCGGGTCTCCCGGGCACCAACGGCATGGCCCCTCGGGGTGGTCGTTCGGGCAGCCGGGCCACGCGTTCGCTTCGGCAGCGCCGCCGGTGACGATCATGCCCGCCGCGAGAGCCGCCGACAGCAGTCCGCCAGCGATGAGGTTCTTCGCAGCGATGTACATCGTCTGAAAGTAGGCATGACCGCTTGGCAGATTCTTAACGCCGACCTGACCGCCGACAACTAGAACGTGTTTCAGAAATAGGGTTCCGCGGGCGTCGGCGCCTTGTTACGGTGACGCCCGTGATCCTGGACAAATTCCGACTCGACGACCAAGTCGCCGTCGTCACCGGTGGCGGCCGCGGTCTCGGCGCAGCGATCGCGTTGGCGTTCGCCGACGTCGGCGCCGACGTCGTCATCGCCTCCCGCACCCAATCCGAACTAGAGGCCGTCGCCGAGAAGGTCCGTGCCGCGGGCCGGCGTGCCCACATCGTCACCGGCGATCTGTCACAGCCCGAGGTCACCGCTGAGCTGGCCGCTGCAGCCGTCGAGGCGTTCGGGCGGCTGGACATCGTGGTCAACAACGTTGGCGGCACCATGCCCAACGGCTTGCTGACCACGTCGACGAAAGACCTCAAGAGCGCGTTCACCTTCAACGTCGCGACCGCGCACGCGTTGACCATCGCGGCGGTTCCGCTGATGCTCGAGCACTCCGGCGGCGGCAGCATCATCAACATCACATCGACAATGGGGCGGGTGGCCGGCCGCGGCTTCGCCGCCTACGGCACCGCCAAAGCCGCACTGGCTCATTACACCCGGTTGGCCGCGCTCGACCTGTGCCCGCGCGTCCGGGTCAATGCGATCGCGCCCGGCTCGATCGCCACGTCGGCGCTGGACATCGTCGCCTCCAACGACGAGCTGCGCGAGCCGATGGAGAAGGCCACACCGCTGCGCCGGCTGGGCCAGCCCGACGAGATCGCCGCTGCCGCAGTCTATTTGGCTTCGCCTGCCGGTGCCTACCTGACCGGCAAGGTGATCGAAGTCGACGGCGGCATCACGTTCCCCAATCTCGACCTACCGATCCCGGACCTGTGACCGGGGCTGGTGGGGCGGCCATCCGTGTCGCCCAGATCGGCACCGGCAATGTCGGTGTCCACGCGCTTCGTGCACTGATCACCAACCCCGACTACGAGCTCACCGGGGTATGGGTGTCGTCGGAGTCGAAAGCCGGCAAAGACGCCGGCGAGCTTGCCGGCCTTGATATTTCGACCGGCATCACCGCATCCACCGACCTGGACGCCTTGCTGGCGACCGGCCCGCAGTGCGCGGTCTACACCGCCATGGCCGACAACCGGTTGCCCGACGCGCTGGAGGACTACCGGCGCATCCTGGCCGCCGGGGTCAACGTTGTCGGCAGCAGCGCAGTCTTTCTGCAGTATCCGTGGCAGGTGCTGCCGGACAGCATGCTGAAGCCGATCGAAGATGCTGCGCAGCAGGGGAATTCGAGCCTGTTCGTCAACGGCATCGATCCCGGATTCGCCAACGATCTGATACCGCTGGCGCTGGCCGGAACCTGCCAGAGCGTGCAGCAGATCCGCTGCATGGAGATCGTCGACTACGCCACCTACGACAGCGCAACGGTGATGTTCGACGTGATGGGATTCGGCAAGCCGCTCGACGAGATCCCGATGTTGCTGCAACCAGGCGTGCTGAGCTTGGCGTGGGGATCGGTGGTGCGCCAACTCGCCGCCGGCCTGGGCATCGAATTGGACTCGGTCACCGAGCGACAGGAGCGGGTTCCGGCGCCCGAGGATTTCGACATTGCCGCCGGGCACATTCCCAAAGGCAGTGCCGCGGCGTTGCGATTCGAGGTGCAAGGAGTGGTCGACGGCCACCCCGCCGTCGTTCTCGAACACGTCACCCGGTTGCGTGAAGACCTCTGCCCGGACTGGCCTCAGCCGGCCCAGCCCGGCGGGTGCTATCGAATCGAGATCACCGGCGAACCGTCGTACGCCATCGACGTCTGCCTGAGCAGCCCGAACGGAGACCACAATCACGCCGGCCTGGTCGCGACAGCGATGCGGGTCGTCAACGCCATCCCCGCCGTCGTTGCTGCACCGGCCGGCATCCGGACCACGTTGGATCTGCCGTTGATCACCGGTCGCGGCCTGTACTCGGCGGGATAACGGTTTCGGCTAACCTAACTTTCTAATTCGTTGACCGAAAGAGAGTTAGGTGACCCTCGACACCCGGGCCCGGCTAAAGACCGGGTGGTATCTGCTCGGCCCCGCCTTCGTCGCCGCTATCGCGTACGTCGACCCCGGCAACGTGGCCGCGAACATCAGTGCGGGCGCGCAATTCGGCTTCGCATTGCTGTGGGTCATCGTTTTGGCGAACGTGATGGCCGGTCTCGTGCAATACCTCTCGGCGAAGCTCGGCCTGGTGACCGGACGCTCGCTACCCGAGTCGATCGGCGCCAAACTGAACCGCCCGGCGCGGCTGGCTTTCTGGCTGCAGGCCGAGATCGTCGCAATGGCCACCGACGTGGCCGAAGTGATCGGCGGAGCGATTGCACTGCACATCTTGTTCGGGCTGCCGCTGCTTCTGGGCGGGATTATCACCGGGGCAGTGTCATTGCTGCTGCTGCGCGTGCAGGACCAGCGCGGCCAGCGGATCTTCGAACGCGTCATCACCGGGCTGCTGCTGGTGATCGCCATCGGGTTCACCGCGAGCTTCTTCGTAGCGACGCCGCCACCCGGCGACGTGCTCGGCGGTCTGGTGCCCCGATTCCTCGGTAACGAAAGCGTGCTGCTGGCCGCGGCCATCCTGGGCGCGACGGTGATGCCGCATGCGGTGTATCTGCACTCGGGGCTGGCCCGCGACCGGCACGGCCATCCCGAGCCGGGCCCCGAGCGCCGCCGACTGCTGCGAATCACCCGGCTCGATGTCGGGCTGGCGATGGTGGTCGCGGGTGCGGTGAACGTCGCCATGCTGCTGGTGGCCGCGCTGAACATGCGTGGCCGCGGCGACATCAGTTCGATCGAGATGGCCTATGCCGCCGTACACGACACCGTGAGCCCAATGATCGCCACGCTGTTCGCGATCGGGCTGCTGGCATCGGGGTTGGCCTCGGCGTCGGTGGGCGCCTACGCCGGCGCGATGATCATGCAGGGCTTGCTGCACCGGTCGGTGCCGATGCTGCTGCGCCGGTTGGTGACGCTGGCGCCCGCACTTGTGATTCTGGCTGTGGGTTTCGATCCGACGCGCACATTAGTGCTATCGCAGGTCGTTCTGTCGTTCGGTATTCCGTTCGCGCTCATTCCGCTGGTTCGACTGACCAGCGATCGGGCGGTGATGGGTGCCGACACCAATCACCGCGTCACCACCGGCGTGGGCTGGGTGATCGGCACGCTCATCAGCCTGCTCAACGTCGTGCTGATCTTCCTGACGGTCAGCGCCAACGGCTAGGCCTGGCATCGACGGTCTGCACGAGCAGTTACTTCGCTCGGCTAACATCGACCTCGTGACGCAGCGGCGCCGTCATTCCTACTTCGCGTACGGGTCCAACCTCTGCGTGCGCCAAATGGCGCAGCGGTGCCCCGACGCGGGCAATCCACGCCGAGCGGTGCTGGCCGACCACGACTGGCTGATCAACCAGCGCGGAGTAGCGACCGTCGAACCGTTCGATGGGACGCAGGTGCACGGCGTCATCTGGGACGTGTCCGACCACGATCTGACCACGCTGGACAGCGCCGAAGGTGTGCCGTGGCGCTACCGCCGGGACAGCATGACCGTGCACACCGAAGACGGGCCGTCGGATGCGTGGGTATACATCGACCACCGGGTCAGTCCGGGCCCGCCACGACCCGGCTACCTCGAGCGCATCATCGACGGCGCGCTCCATCACGGGTTGCCGCGCAGCTGGATCGACTTCCTACGACGATGGGATCCGGCACGCTGGCCCCGGCCGCGATCGCGGCCCACAACCCCTGCGCCCCAATCCCTTTCCGAACTACTCGCCGAACCTGGTGTGGTCGAGGTCAGTAGGTTGCGGTCGCGGTTCGGCTTCCTGGCCATTCACGGTGGCGGCTTGGAGGAGATGACCGACGTGATCGCCGAGCGCGCCGCCGACGCGGCCGGGGCGTCGGTGTATTTGATCCGGCATCCCGACCGGTACCCCCATCACCTGTCGTCGGCGTATTTCCTCGGCGCCGAGTCGGCGCGTCTCGCAGAGTTCCTGAATCACGTCGACGTCACCGTGTCGCTACACGGTTACGGACGGATCGGCCGCGCCACCCAAATGCTGGCCGGCGGGCGCAACCGCGCGCTGGCCGCCCACGTCGCCGGACACCTGCAGTTGCCCGGCTATCACGTCATCACCGACCTCGACGACATTCCGCCCGAGCTTCGCGGACAGCATCCACAGAACCCGGTGAACCAGACCCGTTTCGGCGGAACCCAATTGGAACTCCCGACCCGGGTCAGGGGGATCAGTCCGCGGAGTCTTCTGCCCGGCGACGATGCGGTCCGTTACGGACCGAGGAGGAGTCGGGCGCAACAGCCTGAGCCCGGAGTCGACGGCTTGTCACCGGCGACTGCTGCGCTGGTGCAAGGCTTGGCAGCAGCCGCTGGTACATGGAAATTGCAGTCCAGATAACTACACAATCGGAGGTGGCCAATGGCCGAACGAGCGTTTCGCTTCTCGGTGGGCATTCACTCGGTCAAGTCCCGCACCGCCCTGCATGACAAGGTAAAGCGACTGGAGGACAGCGGCTTTGATGCCCTGCATCTGCCCGACCACCTCGGCGCGCCGGCGCCGTTTCCGGCGCTGACGGCGATCGCGTCGGCGACCTCCACCGTGCGGCTGGGCACCTATGTGCTCAACGCGGGGTTTTACAAACCCGCGCTGCTGGCTCGTGACGCCGGCGAAGTCGATGCGCTCAGCGACGGCCGGCTGGATTTGGGCCTGGGCGCGGGCTACGTGCGCGAAGAATTCGAGGCGGCCGAGCTTCCCTACCCCACAGCTCGGCAACGCGTCGACTACCTCGAGCATGTCACCACCTATCTCAAGAAGCACCTGCCGACGGTGCCAATCCTGATCGCCGGCAACGGGAATCGATTGCTGACAGTCGCCGCGCAACACGCCGACATCATCGGACTGACCGGCGCCAGCTCCAGCGACGCAGCAGACCCGCTCGCCGAACGAGTCGAGTTCGTCCGCGAAGCCGCGGGCGGCCGGTTCGCCGATCTCGAGTTGAACCTCGCTATCACCGCGGTGCCGTCCGACAATTCCGGCAAACCCGATCTCACGCTCACCCGCAGATTCGTGGACTCCTCCGACGAGCAGTTGCTGGCTCTGCCGTCGGTGCTGAGCGGATCGCCCGGCGACATCGCCGACACCCTGCGCGGCTACCGCGAAAAGTACGGGCTGACCTCGTTCACCTTCCAGGAGAACCACGTCGACACGATCACGAAGGTTATTGCTGCATTACGTTGACCGCCGCATTCCGTATGGTGGGTTGATGCGTTACAACCCGCCACCGAACTGGCCGAAGCCTCCGAAGGGCTGGGTACCGCACGCGGACTGGTCGCCGGATCCGTCGTGGCCGCCGCCACCGCAGGGCTGGCGATTGTGGGTCGAGGAAGAAGACGGGCCGGAAGCACCGTCTGCGCTGGGAAGGCTCAAGCACGCCGGCGACGACGGCGAATACTTCGGCGACGAGAACGCGTGGGCCGACGACGCCGGGCCGGCGCCGGTCGACGACGAGTTGGATGCGGTGGTGTCGGAGCTGCCGCCGGATCCGACCGAGGTCGCGCCGGAAGACCTTGCCGTGCAACACCTCGGGCAGTACGCCACGGTGAGGTGGGAGGATGACCGCCAGTACGCCATCGGCACGATCGTCGCCATCTCGGCGGACGCCGCAGCGGTCTGGGTCACGCTCGACGGCATCGACGCGCCGATCGCGTTTCACCGGGAGACGCCGGGCAGCCCGCGACTGCTGGTCTGGATTTAAGGCCCGCACTCCCCGCAAGCCCGCGACCGGCTAGGTTTAACGGT
>JAVHWH010000127.1:0-24017 GCA_032159915.1 Mycobacterium sp. | reverse complement strand
CCGCCGGCAGGTGGTGCTGGTCGACCCGCCCGGGCAGGGCGGCAGCCAGGCGCTGTCCGACTTCTTCAGTTTCGACGACTGCGCTCGCTGTGTGGCCGACATCCTCGACGGTCTCGGACTGGAGAAGGCGCACTTCGTCGGCAACTCCTGGGGCGGCATGATCGGCGCGACCTTCGCCGCGACATATCCCGAGCGGGTCGGGAGCGCGGTGTTGATGAACTGCACCGCCGGGCGCGCCGGCCTGCGCCAAAAGGTTGAGTTTGCGGCGTTGCTTCGGGTGGCGAAGTGGACCGGCGGTATCGGACCTCTACTGAATCATTTTGTGCTGAAAGCCTTTTTGGGACCCACCACCATGCGGGAGCGTCCTGACGTGGTGGCGCAGGTGAGTAGCACGGTGAAGTCGGTCAACATCGAGTCCGCGTCCTGGGCAGTGCGCAGTGTGGTTACCCGCCGGCCCGATCAGCGGGCACTGCTGAGCCGGATACACACGCCGGTGCTGGTTGTCGGCGGCGCCGAGGACGCGACATTCCCGCCCCGCGATGCGATCGAGATGGCCAAAGCAATCCCGAATGCATCCATTCGGGTGCTCGACGGAGTAGCTCACCTTGCCGGCCTGGAGAACCCGCCTCTGGTGAGCGCGCTGATCGAGCAGTTCGTGTTCGGTAGCGAAAGCGGTTCTACCGCAATGTGATTCCGACTAGGTCTTGTCGTCGTTGGCCCGAGGGAAACCACCGCCCTGGGGGAACAGCGGGAACACCACATCGTCCAGCTTCTGCGCGTCGCCACTGGTCTTGTTGACCGTTGCGCCCCAGATGTTGCCGTCGGGTGACATCCGCAGCGCCCAGGCGTGTCCGTGAGTGTCCTGGCGGACGACATCCGGCGGGCCGGTGACGGCGCCGGTGCCCTGCGCGAGGTGGACTGCCACTGTCTGCTTGGTGTTGACCAGGTTGACCAGCACTGTGCCGTCCAGTGCCGAGCAACCCGCGACGCCGGGACGGTCCGGCCAGGTCCAGACAGTGGAAACCTTGGAGTCCTTAGTGATTCGCTGTAACCGGTCGGAGGTGGGGGTCCGGTCGACAACGAAGAGCGAGCCATCGACGGGATCAGTGCACAGGCCACCGCCGGCGCCGACGCCGCTCAGCGCCGTCGTCGGTGGCGCCTGGTTGACCGTCGTAGGCTGCTCGATACGAATAACCTTGCCCGCCAGCGACGCCGGGTCATTGGCCATGGCGGGGTTGCCCGCGTCGCCGGTCATCACGACCAGCGTGGTCGGGCTCGTGAAAAGCAGAGCGCCACTGTTGCCATTGGCGCCCTTGGGGATTCCGGTCAGGATGTCTTTGGGCGTGTCACCGTCGGCAACTCGGATAACGCGGTTGTCGCTCGGCGTGCTGATGTAGGCGTACATCAGCCGATCCTGCGAGTACGTCGGCGAGAGCACGATGTCCATCAACCCGCCGTCACCGGACGGATCGACGGGAATGACGGTCTTCACCTTCGGCTCGGCGCTGACCGCCACCTCCTTGACCGCACCCGTGGTCCGCTCAGCGACCAGCGCCGACTTGCTGTCAGGCTGCATCAGCAAGCCGCTGGTGCTCTCCAAGCAGCCCTGCATCACACCGGGCGCCGGGCATTCCTTCGGGAATGGCTTGTCGGGCAGCGGCGGCGGAGGAGGCGGTGTCGAGCTGGGCGCGCCATGGCGCTCGGGCTCAGTGGTGAAGGGTTGCGACTGGACGTCGTTGAACTGGGCACAACCAGCCACGACGAGTATCGCCGAGCAGAGCACAGGCACGCTGCGCCACCTCGACCACCACAACCGCATAGCTGCCAGATTACGGATATGTCAGCGCGTGCGCCCGCGACGGGGGCCGCCCGACGCCCATCATTTGCCGGCAAACACTGGTCCGTGCCCCGCGACGCGCAAATTTCGACCGCGAAAGCGCCGCTCAAATCCCCGATTCGCCGCAAATTGCCCTTACCCTGACACGCGTGAGCAGTCAACCGAATGACGCGCATTGGCAACGACAGGAATCCTCGGCGGTGCCGACTCCGGCGCGGCCGGCGTCGGCAAGGCTGGTCGACCCGGAAGACGACGCGCCGTCAGACACCTACGCGGGCGATTTCGAGACGACGCTGATTCCGCACTACGACTCGGCTGACTCCGGCAGCGTCCGTTCGTCCAGCAGCGGGATCGGACTCATCGGCGGCAGGCAGGACCCGTTGCCGTACCAGCCTCAGCCCACCGGTCAGCAGTCGATCTTCGGGCCCGAGGGCATCGACGAACACGAGCACTACGACGACGAGGCGGTTCGTGCGGCAAGCCGTCGCGGCACGCAGGACCTCGGCCTGCTGATCCTTCGCGTCGGCCTCGGTGCGGTCTTCGCCGCGCACGGGCTACAGAAGTTGTTCGGCTGGTGGGGTGGTGGGGGCCTGACCGGGCTCAAGAGCCAGCTGTCCGACATCGGCTACCAGCACGCCGACATCCTCACCTACTGCGCGGCCGGTGGCGAGATCGCCGCGGGCGTACTGCTGATCCTCGGACTGTTCACTCCGCTGGCCGCGGCCGGCGCGCTGGCCTATCTGACCAACAGCCTGCTCGCCGGCATGTCGGGGCAGCACAGCCCGAAATCGTTCCCTTACTTCCTGCCCAGCGGGCACGAATACGAGATCACGCTGATCGTGCTGGCAGTCGCGGTGATCCTGGCCGGACCTGGACGCTATGGCTTCGACGCCGGGCGCGGCTGGGCCCGTCGGCCGTTCATCGGCTCGTTTGCCGCCTTGGTGCTGGGTATCGGCGCCGGCGTCGGGCTGTGGATCCTGCTCAACGGCGCCAACCCGGTGAGCTAGTTCGCGTACGGGTTGGGGACTCGGCCGGCGCTGGCCCGGGTCAGCTGGGGCAGTGTCGCGAAGGTGACCGCGGGTAAACGCACCTTGCTCCCGTTCGTCAGTTGAGCGCGGGCCCACGAGCCTCTGCTGAATCGCAGTCCGTCGATGTCTTCCCAGCGCAGCGATCGGCTGCCAAGCAGCGTGCGCACGGTGACGCCGGTGTCGTCAGCCTGAGTCCGAAGTCGAACGATCAACGCCGACAACAGCACCGGGATGACCAGCAGCGGCGCGGTCACCGGCCAGGTCAAGACGGGGACCAAAAGGCACAGTGCGAAGAAGCCGACCGCCAAGTGGGCCATTGGAGAAATGGTGATCACCACCGGCGGTGCGGATGCCGCTTCCGGCGCTGAATCTGCTGCCATGCAAGCATCATGGCATCGTCGCCTGACCTGGGCCGCACCCGAGACTAGGACCGCCACCGGGATTTGACGTTTGACCAGTACGGAGGCTACCGTCGTGGGGCGATGAACACTTTTGGAGAGCTCGTAGTAATCCGCCTGCGCGTTGGTGCCTGACTGATCAAGTTAGACCAACGCGCAACCCTCGTGCAGCTGCTGAGCTGACGGGGGTTTTTTATTGCCCGCCAACTCTCCAGAGCAAACGCAGAAACCAAGCAGTACACAGAGGGACAGAGGACACCGTGAGCGCACCCACCAGATCGCACTCCGAGCCGCAGGCACCGGCTTCGAAGCCTGCGTCGCAGGATGTGGCCCGTATCGCCTCAGATGCGGCCAAGCCCGCCGCCAAGCCGCCGACGGTTCGGCCGAAACACGTTGCGCCTGAGCAACTTACTGGCGCGCAGTCGGTGATCCGGTCGTTGGAGGAGCTCGACGTCGAGGTGATCTTCGGGATTCCCGGCGGTGCCGTGCTCCCCGTCTACGACCCGCTGTTCGACTCCCAGAAGCTGCGACACGTCCTGGTTCGCCACGAGCAGGGCGCCGGCCACGCGGCCAGCGGTTACGCGCACGCCACCGGCAAGGTCGGCGTGATGATGGCCACCTCTGGCCCCGGTGCCACCAACCTGGTGACACCGCTGGCCGACGCGCAGATGGACTCCATCCCGGTCGTCGCGGTCACCGGCCAGGTCGGGCGCGCGCTGATCGGGACGGACGCTTTCCAGGAGGCGGACATCTCCGGGATCACCATGCCGATCACCAAGCACAACTTCCTCGTTCGCGACGGCGACGAGATTCCCCGGGTGCTGGCCGAGGCCTTCCACATCGCGGCCAGCGGACGGCCGGGCGCGGTGCTGGTCGACATCCCGAAAGACGTGCTGCAAGGGCCGTGCACTTTCAGCTGGCCGCCGCGGATGGATCTGCCCGGCTACAAGCCGAACACCAAACCGCACAACCGCCAGATCCACGAGGCCGCCAAGCTGATCGCGGCCGCGCACAAGCCCGTGCTCTACGTCGGCGGCGGGGTCATTCGGGGGGAGGCCACCGAGGAGCTGCGCGAACTGGCTGAGCTGACTGGCATCCCGGTGGTCACCACGCTGATGGCGCGCGGCGCCTTCCCCGACAGCCACCGCCAGCACCTGGGCATGCCGGGCATGCACGGCACGGTCTCGGCGGTCGCCGGTCTGCAGCGCAGCGACCTGTTGATCGCACTGGGCACCCGTTTCGATGATCGGGTCACCGGCCAGCTCGACTCGTTCGCGCCCGAGGCGAAGGTCATTCACGCCGACATCGACCCCGCCGAAATCGGCAAGAACCGGCACGCCGATGTGCCGATCGTCGGTGACGTCAAGGCCGTCATCATCGAGCTGATCGCGGCACTGCGTCACAAAATGGATGGCGGCGCTGCCGGAGTGTTCGACATCGCCGACTGGTGGACCTACCTCGACGATGTGAAGGCCACCTACCCATTGAGCTACGGGCCGCAGAGCGACGGCAGCTTGAGCCCGGAATACGTCATCGAGAAATTGGGCCAGATCGCCGGTCCCGATGCGGTGTACGTCGCGGGCGTCGGACAGCACCAGATGTGGGCCGCGCAGTTCGTCTCCTACGAAAAGCCGCGAACCTGGCTCAACTCCGGCGGTTTGGGCACCATGGGCTTTGCCGTCCCGGCGGCCATGGGCGCCAAAATGGCCCGGCCCGACACCGAAGTGTGGGCGATCGACGGCGACGGCTGCTTCCAGATGACCAACCAGGAGTTGGCCACCTGCGCCATCGAAGGAGCACCGATCAAGGTGGCGTTGATCAACAACGGCAACCTCGGCATGGTGCGGCAGTGGCAGACGCTGTTTTACGGGGAGCGGTACTCGCAGACCGACCTGGCCACCCACTCGCGCCGGATCCCCGACTTCGTCAAGCTGGCCGAAGCGCTGGGTTGTGTCGGATTGCGTTGCGAGCGTGAGGAAGACGTCGTCGACGTGATCAACCAGGCTCGGGCGATCAACGACCGTCCGGTTGTCATCGACTTCATCGTCGGCGCCGACGCGCAGGTGTGGCCGATGGTGGCTGCCGGGACCTCGAACGACGAGATACAGGCTGCTCGCGGCATCCGCCCGCTCTTCGACGACGGAATCGAAGGGCACGCCTGATGCGCGCCGGCGACCCGACCGTGCACCGCATGAGCGGCGCCAGCGAGAAGGAGCGGCGCACATGACCGCAGGATCGACGACCACGCACACACTTTCAGTGCTGGTCGAGGACAAGCCCGGTGTGCTCGCCCGTGTCGCGGCGTTGTTCTCGCGGCGCGGGTTCAACATCGAGTCGCTCGCAGTGGGCGCCACTGAGCAGAAGGACATGTCGCGGATGACCATCGTCGTCTCCGCCGAGAGCACCCCGCTCGAGCAGATCACCAAGCAACTCAACAAGCTGATCAACGTCATCAAAATCATCGAGCAGGACAACGACAAGTCGGTGTCTCGTGAGCTGGCGCTGATCAAAGTCCGTGCCGACGCCGGAAGCCGCAGCCAGGTGATCGAGGCGGTCAACCTGTTCCGCGGCAAGGTGATTGACGTGTCGCCGGAATCGCTGACGATCGAGGCCACCGGTGACCGCGGCAAGCTCGAAGCGCTGCTGAAGGTGCTCGAGCCGTTCGGCATCCGCGAAATCGTCCAATCGGGAGTGGTGTCACTGTCCCGAGGACCACGCGCTATCGGCACCGCCAAATAACTCATCCAATTCGACATTCAAATCGGAAAGCCAAGACAGAAGGAGATATTCACGTGGCTTTGGAGATGTTCTACGACGACGACGCCGACCTGTCGATCATTCAGGGCCGCAAGGTCGCTGTGATCGGCTACGGCAGTCAGGGGCACGCGCACTCGCTGAGCCTGCGTGACTCCGGTGTCGAGGTTCGGGTCGGTTTGAAGGAAGGCTCGAAGTCGCGGGGCAAGGTCGAGGAGCAGGGCCTGACCGTCGACACACCCGCCGAGGTGGCCAAGTGGGCCGACGTGATCATGCTGCTGGCGCCCGACACGGCCCAGGCGGACATTTTCAAGAACGAGATCGAGCCCAACCTCAAAGACGGCGACGCGTTGTTCTTCGGTCACGGGCTCAACATCCACTTCGATCTGATCAAGCCGCCCGGCAACGTCACCATCGCGATGGTCGCGCCGAAAGGCCCCGGCCACTTGGTCCGCCGTCAGTTCGTCGACGGCAAGGGTGTGCCCGCGCTGATCGCCGTCGACCAGGACCCGACCGGCGACGGCGAGGCGCTGGCGCTGTCCTACGCCAAGGCCATCGGCGGCACCCGCGCCGGCGTCATCAAGACCACCTTCAAGGACGAGACCGAGACCGACCTGTTCGGTGAGCAGGCCGTGTTGTGCGGCGGCACAGAAGAACTCGTGAAGACCGGCTTTGACGTGATGGTGGAGGCGGGCTATCCGCCGGAGATGGCCTACTTCGAGGTGCTGCACGAGCTGAAGCTGATCGTCGACCTGATGTACGAAGGTGGCATCGCGCGGATGAATTACTCGGTGTCAGACACCGCGGAATTCGGTGGCTACTTATCCGGGCCGCGGGTCATCGACGCCGACACCAAGGAGCGGATGCGCGCCATCCTGCGTGACATTCAGGACGGCACCTTCACCAAGAAGCTGGTGGCCAACGTCGAGGGCGGCAACAAAGAGCTCGAAGCCCTGCGCAAGGAGAACGCCGAGCACCCGATCGAGGTCACCGGCAAGAAGCTGCGCGACCTGATGAGCTGGGTCGACCGGCCGATCACCGAGACCGCCTAACTCAGACGTCGTCGATTTCGACGTTGGCGCGACGAATTGAAAGTGTCGTTGCGCCAACCTCGAATTCGTGTCTAGGGCGGGTCGACCCGCACGCCGAACACCGGCTGCCGGACCCCGCCATTGCTGAATTCCGCGCACCACGGCCGGTGCCCCTGCTCGTCGGGCCAGACCAGCTGCAGGGCCCGCACCTCATCGCCGTAGATCGCGATGGCCATGTTCATGTGCGCCTCCGGGTGTTCGACTTGCACGACTACCACCACGGACTCGTCGCCGATCGAAATCCAGTCACCCGCTATTGGCCGCCCGCCGTCGACCAGGTAGGCGGCGACGCTGTTGAGCATCTGAACCGCCGGCTCCGGTGCCAGGCCCGTCACCAACAGCTCGGGTAGGCCGCGTTCATGCAATCCGACTGTGTAGGCGTACGGCCTGGTTTCGCTCTCCACGAACTGCACCGCCCAGCCGTGCTTTCGTACCGTTTCGCGGAGAACCTCCAGCCACTCCTGCAGGCTGGCGTCCGGATGATCGCATTTCCAGCACATGGGTGTTCCTCTCCTGTTGTCATGCTTGACGACAGGGTCCGTCCTGGCACCGACACCGAGGGTCGAGGAATCCGGATACAGCGGCGACCGCGATGCTCTGCGCCCGGCTCCGAGCCGCTGATCGATTCCCACTAGGCTGGCCGCGTGAGCCTGCCTGTTGTTCTTATCGCTGACAAACTTGCCGAATCGACTGTCGAAGCCCTGGGTGACCAGGTTGAGGTGCGCTGGGTGGACGGCCCGGACCGCCAGAAGCTGCTGGCGGCGGTGCCCGAAGCCGACGCAATTCTGGTTCGCTCGGCGACCACCGTCGACGCCGAGGTGCTCGACGCCGCGCCTAAACTCAAGATCGTCGCCCGCGCCGGCGTCGGGCTCGACAACGTCGACGTCACGACCGCCACCGAACGCGGTGTGCTGGTTGTCAACGCGCCGACGTCCAACATCCACAGTGCTGCCGAGCACGCCGTGGCTTTGCTGCTGTCGGCCGCCCGTCAGATCCCCGCAGCCGATGCCACGCTGCGCGAGCACGCCTGGAAGCGCTCCTCGTTCTCGGGCACCGAAATCTTCGGCAAGACTGTCGGAGTGGTCGGTCTGGGCCGCATCGGGCAGCTGGTCGCGCAGCGGCTGGCCGCGTTCGAGACCCACATCGTGGCCTATGACCCCTACGTGTCGGCGGCGCGCGCAGCTCAACTCGGTATTGAGTTGCTGTCGCTCGACGAACTGCTCGGTCGCGCCGACTTCATCTCCGTGCACCTGCCGAAAACTCCTGAGACAGCAGGGCTAATCGACAAGGAGGCGCTGGCGAAAACCAAGCCCGGCGTCATCATCGTCAACGCTGCCCGAGGCGGACTGATCGACGAGGCCGCGCTGGCCGACGCCATCACCAGCGGACACGTTCGCGCCGCCGGCCTCGACGTGTACTCCAAGGAGCCATGCACCGACAGCCCGCTGTTCGAGCTGTCCCAGGTGGTGGCGACGCCGCACCTGGGGGCGTCGACCGAAGAGGCTCAAGACCGGGCCGGCACCGACGTCGCGGCCAGCGTCAAGCTCGCACTGGCGGGGGAGTTCGTGCCCGACGCGGTCAACGTCGGCGGGGGAACTGTCAGCGAAGAGGTATCACCGTGGCTGGATCTGGTGCGCAAGCTCGGCGTACTGGCCGGAGCGCTCAGCGAGGAACTGCCGGCGTCGTTGTCGGTGCAGGTTCGTGGCGAGTTGGCTGCTGAAGATGTTGAAGTGCTTCGACTTTCGGCGTTACGGGGCCTGTTCTCCGCAGTCATCGAGGACCAGGTGACGTTCGTCAACGCGCCGGCGATCGCCGAAGAGCGGGGTGTGGCCGCTGACATCAGCACGGCCACCGAGAGCCCCAACCACCGCAGCGTCGTCGACGTTCGCGCTGTGGCCGCCGACGGTTCGGTCGTCAATGTGGCCGGGGCACTGTCCGGCCCGCAGCAGGTCGAGAAGATCGTGCAAATCAACGGCCGGAACTTTGATCTACGCGCGCAGGGCATCTACCTCGTCATCAACTACGCCGATGAGCCTGGGGCGCTGGGCAAGATCGGCACGCTGCTGGGTGCCGCCGGGGTCAACATTCAGGCCGCGCAGTTGTCCGAGGACGCCGAAGGCCCCGGTGCGACGATCCTGCTGCGACTGGACCGCGATGTGCCCGCCGACGTCCGCTCCGAGATCAGGTCCGCGGTCTCGGCCAACAAGCTCGAAGTGGTTGACCTGTCGTGAAACTCGCTATCATCCCGGGCGACGGAATCGGGCCGGAGGTGGTCACTGAAGCGGTAAAAGTGCTCGACGCGGTACTGCCCGGCGTGCAGAAGACGCACTACGACTTGGGCGCCAAGCGATTCCACGCGACAGGCGAAGTGCTGCCCGAGACGACGGTGGCCGAACTGCGTGAGCACGACGCCATCCTGCTGGGCGCAATCGGTGACCCGTCGGTACCCAGCGGTGTGCTGGAGCGAGGTCTGTTGCTACGGCTGAGATTCGAGCTCGATCACCACGTCAACCTGCGCCCGGGCCGGCTGTACCCGGGAGTCAGCAGCCCACTTGCCGGTAACCCGGACATCGACTTCGTGGTGATCCGCGAGGGCACGGAGGGTCCCTACACCGGTAACGGGGGCGCGATCCGCGTCGGCACTCCACACGAGGTCGCCACCGAGGTCAGCGTCAACACCGCGTTCGGAGTCCGTCGCGTCGTGGAAGAGGCCTTCGCGCGCGCCCAGCAGCGTCGCCAACATCTGACACTGGTGCACAAGACGAACGTGCTGACCTTCGCCGGATCGCTGTGGTCGCGGACCGTGCAGGAAGTCGGTGAGAAGTATCCCGCCGTCGAGGTCGCGTACCAGCACGTCGACGCAGCCACCATCCACCTGGTCACCGACCCGGGGCGCTTCGATGTGATCGTCACCGACAACCTGTTCGGCGACATCATCACCGATCTGGCGGCCGCGGTGTGCGGCGGGATCGGGTTGGCGGCCAGCGGAAACATCGACGCCACCCGGGCGAACCCGTCGATGTTCGAGCCGGTGCACGGCAGTGCGCCCGACATCGCCGGTCAGGGGATCGCCGACCCGACGGCCGCGGTCATGTCGGTGGCGCTACTGCTTTCCCACGTCGGCGAAGACGCTGCCGCCGCGCGAGTCGACCGGGCCGTGGCTTCCCATCTGGCCAGTCGCCCGAGCGAAAAACTATCCACCGCCGAAGTCGGCGAAAGGATTGCGTCCGCGCTCTGACCTCCAAGCCGGGCGGCAACGTCCTGGCCGGCACGATCGGCACCGCGAGGAACGGGAATAGCGCGCAGACAAGGAATGCCGGCGGATAGCCGTGTGCGGCGATCAGGCCACCGAACACCGGTGGGGCGCCTGCTGCCATCAATCGCTGATATGTGTTCTGCAGGCCCAACGAACGGCCACTCCAAAACGGGCCGGCGTATTCGGTGATCGCGGTGGACTCCAGCCCGTTGTCCAGCACAGCTACCACCGACGCCGCAACCATCAGCGGCACGGCGATCGACGAGTCCAGGTGATCGGCAAAGGCCAAGCCGCACAGCACCAGAGCGCCCACCACCGACATGACCCGGACCGGGCGCAGCCGCGACCCGACCCGGTCGGACCAACGGCCCACCACGACGCGGCCCAACCCGCCGAGCAGCTGCGAGATCGTAACGAGGGTTCCTGCCAACGCTATTGAGCATTTGTAGTTCGTGATCAGCCAGATCAGCATGAAAGTCACCGTCACCGTCTGCGGGACCATCAGCAATGCTGAGGTCATGTGAATGCGTCGCAGCACCCAAGATCGGCGGTACGGATTGGCCAGTTCCTCGTCGGTGGCCTCGTCCCATTCCTTGCGCGGTGGGTCGGTAATGGCCACAACGCTGAGCGCCGCGGCCACTGCGCACAGGATGGCGGGGAAGATCAGCGCCGACGTCGCCGACTTACTGCTCTCGGCAAGTTCCGGAATGACCAACGCGCCCAGTGCAATTCCGAGCGGTTGCGCGGCCTGCCGAACGCCCATCGCCAAACCGCGCTGCTCCGGAGGAAACCATCCGGAGACCAGTCGGCCACCGGCCGAGTTGCAGCTGGCGGCGGCCATGCCTCCGATGAACAGCCATACCGAAAGTGCAACCATCGAGTGCATGTTGGCCGCTGCGTAGGCGGCGCCGGCCGTCAGCGCCGAGCCCAGCGTCAGCACGATGCGTTCGCCGACCCGGTCGAGCACGTATCCCCACAGGATCAGCGTCGCCACCATGCCGAAGCTCGGCATCGACGACAGCAATCCGGCTTCGGCGAGCGGCGTGCCCAGATCGTCCTCGAGGGCGGGAATCATGAATGCGACGCCGTTGATAAAGACGAAGGCGCTGGCGGTCACCAGAAGGGAGACGACGACGATCGTCCAACGTCGGCCCACACTGAGCGCCACCGTGCCGGTCGGGTCGGAGGACATTGATCCATGCTTGCATAGCTCGGCTTTTGCGAAGGTCAAGGCCATAAGCGGCCCGCCTGTGCTGCCGCGCTTGCGACCGCCACTGATCATTTTGGGGTCGGCCCGCGGCGCCCGGCTCCGCCGCGCTTGCGACTGCCACGGGTTTTTTGGTGTCGGCCCGCGGCGCCCGGCTCCGCCGCGCTTGCGACCGCCACTAGGCTTCGGCGAATGCGCCTTGGTCGAATTGCCAGTCCCGATGGCGTCGCGTTCGTGTCCATCGAGGGCGAGCACGACGACATGACCGTCCGGGAGATCGCCGAGCACCCGTTCGGCACCCCTACCTTCACGGGTCGCTCCTGGCCGTTGGCCGACGTGCGGCTACTGGCCCCCATTCTGGCCAGCAAGGTGGTGTGCGTTGGGAAGAACTATGCCGACCACATCGCCGAAATGGGTGGGACCACAGGCCCCGCGCCGGCCGATCCGGTGATCTTCCTCAAACCCAACACCGCCATCATCGGACCGAACGTGCCGATTCGGTTGCCGGCCAATGCAAAGCCGGTGCACTTCGAGGGCGAGTTGGCGGCCGTCATCAGCCGGCCCTGCAAAGACGTCACGGCCGACCGGGCGGGCGAGAGCATCCTCGGCTACACCATTGCCAACGATGTGTCCGCGCGCGACCAGCAAAAGGCCGACGGCCAGTGGACACGGGCCAAAGGCCATGACACCTTCTGCCCGGTCGGACCGTGGATCGAAACCGAGGTCGACCCGGCCGATCTGGAATTGCGCACCGAGGTCAACGGCGAGGTCAAGCAGGACAGTCGTACGTCGCTGATGATTCACGACGTCGGAGCGATTGTGGAATGGATCTCAGGGGTGATGACGTTGCTGCCGGGTGATCTCATCTTGACCGGCACACCCGCCGGCGTGGGTCCCATCATCGATGGCGACACCGTCAACATCACCATTTCGGGCATCGGGACGCTGTCGAATCCCGTTGTGCAGAAACAGACTTCGTAAATCAGCCGACCCGGTCCTGACCGGCGCCCGCTGGTGCCGGCGCTTGTTGCATCGAACGACGTCAACCGCGCACCCCTGCGCGGTGCGTTTCGGCCCCGTGCAGTCGGGCGCTGGTGAGCACTGAGTTGTTTGTTTGGTAGTCTGCTCGTCGGCCGATAATGGCTGGCAGCAGGGCCCGTACGAGCGCGCGATGTCTACTGGCAGGCTTCTGACCAGCGGTTTTAGGCAGCCGATGGGGTATGGTGTAATTGGCAACACAGCTGATTCTGGTTCAGCCATTCTAGGTTCGAGTCCTGGTACCCCAGCTTAAGCACGTCTGACCTGCGCTGATTGTGGACGAGGGCGCCAAACCTACGCAGCGCCTACGCAGTAGTCACAAAGACAGCTTGACGCAACAAAAGCACACTGTGCACACGCTCGCGCGTAGCTGTGCTTGCTGCGAGTCTCGATGCGTTGATCTGCGAAACGAGAGCGTTGTACTCGTCGGCGACCAGCGCGGACTGCTGCTTGGCGTCGTCGATCACGCGTCGGTCACCGCCGAAGCGGATCGCGTTCGAATGTGCGCGCGCCCGATAGCGATGTTCACGCGCGCGTCGTTCGGCGCGTCCTCGGCGGGTTTCTGACGACCGGTCAGTTCGCCGACGATGGCTTGCAGTTGCGCGTGAGCGTAAGTCATCGAGGTATCTCTAAAGGGTTATGCCGCCGAACTTTTGGCATACAACGATGCTATCAGCGTTGTCTCCACTGTGTTATCTTCCACGCATGAACGAGAACTCCAAAATGACTGTCCTGCTCGGTGTTCGGGTACCGGTCGACTGAAAAGTCGCCTCGACGACGCCGTCCGTAGAGTCGCGTACGAACGCCGCGACAGCGTCAGACTCGCGCGATTTGGTCCGCGAAATCCTTGACGGCCGCCTAGCTGGCGAAGCGGCATGAACGTGCCTGACCGTGTCATCTCGCACGCGGCGGTGATGGCGGCGTTCGCAGACTTGAACCGCCAGATCGAACGACAGCAGAAGCAAGCGCAGACAGCCGCTCAGAACGCCGCGTAGGCGCAGCAGTGGTGATCAGGCCCACTCCGCATCGTGTCGGCAGCCGTCAATTTTGTGCGGGTGCGGCGCCGAGTGGTCAAGTCCGCTTGATCAAAGAAGTTCTGGGGTATGTGAGACCTGCTTTTCTGGAGCAGCGACGCGGTGGCTTAGCGGAAAAGGGGATCAGTAATGACTGACGCGGGTTCGCCGGCGGTGCTGTTCGACCTCGACGGCACGTTGGTCGATA
Organism: Mycobacterium sp.; assembly: GCA_032159915.1. Lineage (GTDB taxonomy): Bacteria > Actinomycetota > Actinomycetes > Mycobacteriales > Mycobacteriaceae > Mycobacterium. The sequence continues at coordinate 10,187 of JAVHWH010000127.1, read as the reverse complement.
CGAATTTTCATCACGCCGTCGCGTGGCAGCGCGCATTCGCGGACGTAGGCGCTGACGTGTCATGTTGGCGCATCATCGGGCTCTTGGGGCGATCCGGAGATGAACTAATCGCTGAGTCGATTGGCGACGACCTTGCCGACAGTCGAGGCGATGACGTGAAGGACAGCCATGATCGCTATTTCGGCGAATACGAACCGGTTTTACAGACAACTGCTGGTGCCCGCGATTTGCTTCAAGCCATCACTGACGAGGGGTGGCAGACGGTATTGGCCACCTCGGCGGGGGAGGAGACGCTGAAGCTGCTGCGCCGGGTTCTTGACGCCGATGACCTTGTAGGCCACGTCACTTCGAGTGCTGATGCCGACCGCGGCAAACCACATCCGGACATAATCAGCACAGCGCTTGAGCGCGCCGGGATAAGCGCCGAGTACGCCATCTTCGTCGGCGACGCCGTATGGGACATGCAAGCAGGTGCGCGCGCCGGAGTGCCAACGGTTGGGTTGCTCAGCGGCGGAGCAAGCCGCGAGGCACTACTGGATGCGGGTGCTGTCGCAATCTACGACGATCCGCGCGACATACTCGCGAATCTCAGCGATTTCATCACGTTGCGTACAGCAACGTAGCGCTGATTGCGGGGCGAACGGGGATCAGCGAGGTCGTGTTTCTGGTACTCGCGCTCAGTCAACGGCTGGTGTCATGAGCGCACCCAGCGCTCGCAGCATTTCGCATGAGCGGGTCATGCAGGCGCTGGCTGATGTCAGCCGTCGTTTCGACGAGGGGCAACGACTCGACGAGGCTGCCGTCAAACGTGCTCAGCCTGCCGCACAGGAGTGTTCACCTACGCCGACGAACTCGACAGCGACGGGACCGTGCCGCGGGACTCATCACGATTGCTGCGGGCGGCGGCCAGATCGTCGCGCAGTGCGCGACTCCGTTCGCAAACGTTATGCGCTTCAGCTTGAAGTCGCCGTGCCAAATCGACTGCATCATCAATGCGCTCGACGATGTCAGACGGCACGGCCGTATTGAATATGTGGTCGTCCATGGCGTTACGCCCTCGCGTGTCCTGCACCCAGGGTGCGATGGGGCGCGATGGTTAATCCGACCACTTTGGTTGTCGGCGGCAGCGCAAGACGTAGACCCAATCGCCGCCGCTGCCTTTGACCGGTACGTCGGGGATACCCCCCGGCACATGCTGAAACAGGTCACCACCCTGACGGCGGTTCGCGGACGTGGGTGGGGTGGTCCGACGACGGGAACCCGCGAACCATCATGGCATCGCGGTTCGCCGCGACATCTGGTGCGAGCAGGTCGATACAGCTAACCTGATTCTTCTTCGCGCATAGAAGGGCGGCGGCCTCGTGCTGGCTGAGGACTCGATCAAGACTTACGTTCAGACGCTTGGCGGCGTCACGATACTTCTTGCCAGCGGAGCAGTCGATATGGCAACCGCCCCGCAATTTCGAGCTGCCATTGCCGATATTCTGGCCGACCATCCGGCGGCATTTGTTATCGACTTACTCGGGGTGGAATTCTTTGGCTCAGCTGGCGTCAGCGTTTTGGTGGACACCCGCGACGGCGTAGCTAGTGACGTGCGGTTTGCGGTGGTGGCCGCAGGGCCGGTGACTGGCCGGGTGCTGCAGCTGCTTAATCTAGAAGAGCTTCTGTCAGTCCACGAGAATCTCGACGCGGCACTGACGGCAATAAACGCAACTTAAACGGCCTGGTCCTGGACAGCTTGTGGACTTTGCGGAGTCCTAATACCCCAGCAAAATCAGTCCACCGCAAGCGATTAGGTGGGCGTACGGCAGTGAGCTATGCTGGCTGCTCGGATCGGTTCCGGCCCCGTCGTCTAGCGGCCTAGGACGCCGCCCTCTCACGGCGGTAGCGTGGGTTCGAATCCCATCGGGGCTACTCATCCTTCATCAAGCGCCGCGCTAGCTGGCCGCGGGCGCGGTCGAACCGCCGACCGGCATGTGCGGAATTCCGAGCTTGCGGTGATCCCAGGACCGGGTGCGCCGGCTGACGATGCGCACCGCGACCCGCTTATTCATCATCATGTCGACCGCGGGCTTGACCTCATCGGTGTAGGGCCCGGTGTAGCGCTCCCACACACTGACGCCCACACGAAAGATCGCGTCCGGCCCGTCGACGATCTCGGCGATGCCCTCAAAGGACACCCCGCGCAAGCTGTCGTAGGTGTCGCCGTCCTCGATCATGAAGCTCACCCGCGGATCGCGCTTGAGGTTGACCGCCTTCTGCGACTTGGCTTTGGTCTCCAGCCAGATCTCGCCGTCGACCACGCCGTACCACATCGCGGTCAGGTGCGGCTGTCCATCTGAACCGATGGTGGCCAGCGTCCCGGTACGGCTGCGCGCGACGAAGTCGGTGATCTCCGATTCGGACATGACGATCTGCGCGCGCTGGTTCGTTCCCATCGCGACAGTGTCTCAGGTCACGAAACTGCGGCTGAGCCGTGGGCATTGCGATGAGCTCACAACCGCCGGGTCAAGGCGTCGGCGGCGGCCAGTAGATCGGCGGCCCAACGTTCGCCGGGCCGGCGGCCCATCCGATCGATGGGTCCCGACACCGAGATGGCGGCGACCACCGAACCGATGGCGTCGCGCACCGGCGCAGACACACTGGCCACCCCCGGCTCACGTTCGGCGGCGCTTTGCGCCCAACCGCGGCGCCGCACTTCGGCCAGCGTGCGGTCGCTGAACTTGGCGCCGGGCAACACCGCTTTGCGGGTGGCGTCATCGCTGTAGGCCAACAGCACCTTGGCGCCGGAACCGGCCGTCATCGGCAACCGTGCGCCGACCAGAACGGTATCGCGAAGGCCGGTAGGAGGTTCCATTGCGGCGATACAGATTCGTGATGTGCCTTCTCGACGGTACAACTGCACGCTCTCGCCGGTGATTTCACGCAGCCGGGGTAGCACCGTGGCGCTGGCCGCCAGTAGCGGGTCATTGACCTGAGTCGCCAATTCGCTGACCGCAGGTCCCAGGCGCCACCGCCCCTCACCGTCGCGGGCAAGCAACCGGTGAACTTCCAAACCCGCGGCCAGTCGGTGTGCAGTGGCCCTGGGCAGCCCAGTGCGATCACACAGTTCGGCCAGCCCGCATGGTGATTCCGCAATCGTCCGCAGCACCCCCACGGCTTTGTCGAGAACGCCGATGCCGCTATCCTGTCTCACAGAGAGATACTAGCGTCTCGCATAGTGAGATTGAAGAATTGGGGTGAGCGCGTGGCGACTAATTCGGCCCACGACACAGCCGGGCCTCGCACACTGGCGCAGAAGGTTTGGGACGACCACGTCGTAGTTTCCGGCGGCGGGACCGAGCCCGACCTGATCTACATCGATCTGCACCTGGTGCATGAGGTGACCAGTCCGCAGGCATTCGATGGTCTGCGACTGGCCGACCGGCCGGTGCGTCGTCCCGATTTGACCTTGGCCACCGAAGACCACAACGTGCCCACGATCGACATCGACAAGCCGATCGCTGACCCGATTTCGCGCAAGCAGGTCGAGACGCTGCGCCGCAACTGCGAGGAATTCGGAATTCGGCTCTACCCGATGGGCAATATCGAACAGGGCATCGTGCATGTCGTCGGGCCGCAACTGGGTCTCACCCAGCCGGGCATGACAGTCGTGTGCGGCGACAGCCACACCTCGACGCACGGAGCCTTCGGCGCATTGGCAATGGGTATCGGAACGTCCGAAGTCGAGCATGTGCTGGCAACGCAGACACTTCCGTTGCGGCCGTTCAAGACAATGGCCGTCAACATCGATGGCCAACTGCCGGCCGGAGTCACCGCCAAAGACATGATCCTTGCCGTGATCGCCGAAATCGGAACCGGCGGCGGTCAGGGCCACGTCATCGAATACCGGGGCAGTGCTATCGAATCGTTGTCGATGGAAGCGCGGATGACGGTCTGCAATATGAGCATCGAAGCTGGCGCCCGGGCCGGCATGGTGGCACCGGATGCCACCACCTACGAATTCCTGCGCGGCCGCCCGCATGCTCCGACCGGTGCCCAGTGGGATGCGGCCCAGGCGTATTGGGACCAGCTACGCACCGACGACGGCGCCGAGTTCGACACCGAGGTCTATCTGGACGCCGCAACGTTGACTCCGTTTGTGACGTGGGGGACCAACCCCGGGCAGGGGGTGCCGTTGAGCGCCGCCGTTCCTGACCCCGAGCTGATGACTGACGACCACCAGCGACAGGCGGCCGAGAAAGCGCTGGCCTACATGGACCTTCGGCCCGGGATGCCGATGCGCGAGATTGCGGTCGACACGGTGTTCGTCGGGTCCTGTACCAACGGCCGCATCGAGGATCTGCGTGCCGTCGCCGAGATCCTGCGAGACCGGAAAGTGGCCGACGGTGTGCGGATGCTGATCGTGCCGGGATCCATGCGGGTCCGTGCGGAGGCCGAAAAGGAAGGCCTGAACCAGATCTTCTCCACTGCGGGCGCCGAGTGGCGTCAGGCCGGCTGCTCGATGTGCTTGGGCATGAACCCCGACCAGCTCGAGCCGGGGCAGCGATGTGCGGCAACGTCGAACCGCAACTTCGAAGGCCGCCAGGGCAAGGGCAGCCGTACACATTTGGTCTCACCGGCGGTTGCCGCCGCCACCGCGGTGCGCGGAACGCTCTCCGCGCCGGACGACTTGAACTGACTGAGGGGAACTCCAATGGACGCCTTTCGCACCCACACCGGGATCGGAGTGCCGCTGCGGCGCTCCAATGTCGACACTGACCAGATCATTCCCGCGGTCTATTTGAAGCGCGTAACCCGAACAGGTTTCGACGACGGATTGTTCGCGGCATGGCGCAACGATCCGTCTTTCATCCTCAATCTCAGCCCATTCGACAGAGGTTCAGTACTGGTCGCCGGACCGGATTTCGGCACTGGCTCATCGCGTGAGCACGCGGTGTGGGCGCTTATGGACTACGGCTTCCGGGTAGTGATCTCGTCGCGCTTCGGTGACATTTTTCGGGGCAATGCGGGGAAGGCGGGTCTGTTAGCGGCCGAAGTTGCTCAGGACGATGTCGAACTTCTTTGGAAGCTGATTGAGAGCAGCCCAGGGCTGGAAATCACTGTCAATCTTCAAGATCGGAATGTGTCGGCGGGAACAGCGGTGGTGCCGTTCACGATTGACGACTACACCGCATGGCGTCTGCTTGAAGGTCTTGACGACATAGCCCTTACGCTGCGGAAACGCGATCAGATCGAAGTCTTCGAGGCAGCTCGCCCGGACTGGAAGCCGACGACTTTGCCTACTGCCTAACGGCTCGATTGAGCTCGAATTCGCGGCGCAGCAGCGCCGTATTTGTACGCTGCGCCACCTCCCAAGGGCGGCAAGCGGATTCCTAAAAAGTTCGCCAGGAACCATTGAAATTGCGCGTGGCTCTTGGAAATCAGGCACCTGAGGGTTTACCGTGTCCTCTAGTCGGTCCAAACGAGGACCACTAGCTTCGGAGGATTTGCATGAACAAAGCAGAGCTCATCGATGTACTCACAGACAAATTGGGCTCAGACCGTCGGCACGCAACCGCTGCCGTCGAGAATGTCGTCGACACGATTGTGCGTGCCGTGCACAAGGGTGACAGCGTCACCATTACCGGCTTCGGTGTTTTCGAGCAGCGGCGCCGCGCGGCCCGCGTAGCCCGTAACCCCCGCACCGGCGAGACGGTGAAGGTGAAGCCGACCTCTGTGCCGGCGTTCCGGCCTGGCGCACAATTCAAAGCGGTTGTCTCTGGCTCACAACGTCTCCCGGCGGAAGGACCTGCAGTGAAGCGTGGTGTTGTGGCAAGCGGTGGAGCAAAGAAGGCGGCTAAGAAGGCGCCTGCCAAGAAGGGGACCGCCGCGAAGAAGGCTCCGGCCAAGAAGGCCGCGACCAAGCGGACGGCGACGCCGACCGCCGCGAAGAAGGCTCCGGCCAAGAAGGCCGCGACCAAGCGGACGACTTCGACGACCGCCGCGAAGAAGACTCCGGCCAAGAAGGCCGCTACCAAGCGGACGACGACGGCCGCGAAGAAGGCTCCGGCCAAGAAGGCCGCGACCAAGCGGGCTCCGGCCAAGAAGGCCACGAAGGCTCCGGCCAAGAAAGCCACGGCCCGTCGCGGTCGTCGCTAAGCGCCGTACGCGCCAAACGCAGATTCGCCGCGGAACGGCTCTACTGAGCCGTCGCGGCGAATTTGCGTGTCAGGCCTCTATGTTGGAGGCCAGCGCGCTGCCGATGTGATCGGCCGCTATCAGCCGGCCCTCGGCCAGCGACAGCACCCAGGTGCTGCCCTTGCGGTTTCGCGACTTGTCCGGACGGACCCCTTCGCGTTCGCACCACCAGGCGATCAGGTCCGGAATCACCTTGCCCTGGGTGCAAATCACCGGAGTGCAATGCGATTCAGCGATCTGTAGCACCCGGCGCCGAGCGCGCTTCGGGTTGTCCGCGTATGCCTCTTCGGTCAGGGCCGGCTCATTGTGGATGGTGACGCCAAGCTCTTCGGCGAGCGGTTCCACTGTTTGGTGGCATCGCAAGCGGTCGGCGGCGTAGACATCGGTGGGACCGAAGGTAGCCAGCTGGCCGACGAGTGCTTCTGCCTGTGCCCGCCCTTTCTTGTCCAACGGCCGTAACTTGTCGTCGCCGGAGAACCGGGACTTGCTGCCGGCGGTGCCGTGCCGAACGATCAGAACCGATTTGGTATCGGGCGGCTGTTTGGCCCACCGTCGCAGTACCTTTCGGTCGTATGGATACGACACCTTTTTGATCGCGGCGACGGCCGGCAGCCAGATGAGATCGTCTACCTCGTTGTTTGGGGCGAAGCTCCCACCGAGACTGCGCGCCGACCAGTACTGCACCTTCTTCGTGCGTTGGTCGATCGGATAGCTCACCGACGCCACGCGACGGCCGAGCTGGACATGGTGCCCGGTTTCCTCGAAGACCTCACGCACAGCGGTCACCGGCTCCGTCTCGCCGGGGTCGACTTTTCCTTTGGGCAACGACCAGTCGTCGTAGCGTGGGCGGTGAATTACCGCGACCTCGGGGGCGGATTCGCGGTGCCCCGGTCGCCATAGCACGCCACCGGCGGCGAGAACGATCTTGCTCGCCGAGGATTGTGTCGACACCCGCACTCCTGCAAGTTATTACGGGTCCTTGAGGACCCTGCGGCCAGAAGTTTTCAGCGCTGTCCGTCGGTTAGACGCTGCGGTGTTTCTCCATCAGCGACACCTGGTGGTCGCGAACCGAGTGGCCCGGTTGCGGCGACGCTTTCCACGAACCGTCCGGCCTCAACTCCCAGCACCGCGTTGCCGGATCCAGCGCCGAGTCGAGGATGTCGTTCAGTTGAGCGGTCAGGCGGGGGTCCTTGACTTGAACCAGAACTTCGACGCGGCGATCGAGGTTGCGATGCATCATGTCGGCGCTACCGATCCAGTACTCGTTGATGGCACGGAAATCGAAGATTCGGGAGTGCTCTAGATATTGGCCGAGAATTGATCGCACGGTGATGTTTTCGGAAAAGCCCTCAACACCGGGACGCAGCGCGCAGATTCCGCGCACCACGACTTCGACCCGCACGCCGGCCTGCGACGCGCGGTAGAGCGCGTCGATGACCTGCTCGTCGACCAGCGAGTTCATCTTCAGACGAATATGCCCGTTACCGGTTTCGAGCTGCGCTGCGATTTCCCGATTGACCCGCTCGATAAAGCCCAGCCGAATACCGTGGGGTGCGACCAGAAGGTTGCGATAGGACACTTTGCGTGAGTATCCCGTCAGCGTGTTGAACAGATCGGTCAGGTCGGCCCCGATATCAGGATCGGCGGTCAGCAGGCCGATGTCCTCGTACAGCCGGGCCGTCTTGCTGTTGTAGTTGCCGGTCCCGATGTGGCAGTAGCGCCGAATGGTCGAACCTTCGCGCCGCACAACGAGACAGGTCTTGCAGTGCGTTTTCAAGCCCACGAGGCCGTAGGCGACGTGGACTCCCGCCTGTTCCAATGCACGCGCCCACTTGATGTTGGCTTGTTCGTCGAACCGGGCCTTGATTTCCACCAACGCCACGACTTGCTTTCCCGCAGCGGCCGCTTCGATGAGAGCGCGCACGATCGGTGAATCACCAGAGGTGCGGTACAGCGTCTGCTTGATGGCCAGCACATTCGGGTCGGCGGCGGCCAGTTCGATGAATCGCTGCGTGCTCGTCGAGAACGAGTCGTACGGATGATGCACAAGCACGTCGCCTTCACGCAGAACCGCGAAAATGCTTTTCGGCGTTTCGCGGTCGGCGAATGCGGGGCTGGTGGCCGGCACGAATGCGGGGTCCTTCAACTCCGGCCGGTCGACGCCGTAGATCTGCCACAGCGACGAGAGGTCAAGCAGCCCAGGAACCTGAATGACGTCGCCTGGGTGCACGTCGAGCTCCCGCAGCAGCAGCTCGAGCATGTGCTCGGTCATGTCGTCGGCCACCTCGAGGCGCACCGGCGATCCGAAGCGGCGGCGGGCCAGCTCGCGCTCCAGCGCCTGCAACAGATCCTCGTCGCGGTCTTCGTCGACCTCGAAGTCGGCGTTTCGGGTAATGCGGAAGGCATGGTGCTCAACGATTTCCATGCCCGGAAACAGCGCCGTCAGGAAGGCCGCAATGAGCTCCTCCATCGGCAAGAAGCGGACCTCCTTCTTGCCGGACGACTGATTCCCGCCGTCACGATTGTCGAGCTCGACGAAGCGGTCGACGTTGTCGGGCACCTTGACGCGGGCGAAGTGCTGTCCGCCGTCGTCCGGCTGTTTGACCGTGACCGCGAGGTTCAGGCTCAGGCCACTGACGAACGGGAACGGGTGCGCGGGGTCCACGGCCAGTGGAGTCAGGACCGGGAACACCTGATCGGTGAAATAGGTCGAGAGCCGGTCGCGTTCCGCGGCATCCAGATCGCCCCACGTGACGATATGGATGCCTTCACTGGCCAGCCCCGGCTTCACCGAATTGAGGAACACTTCGGCGTGCCGCGTCGCGATCCTCTGGGTTTGCTCGCCGATCTGGCGGAGTTGCTCTCGCGGGGTCAGTCCGTCCGCGGAGCGCACCGACAGCCCCATCTCGTCGCGCCGTTTCAAGCCGGCGACGCGAACCATGTAGAACTCGTCGAGGTTAGAGGCGAAGATCGCCAAGAACTTCGCGCGCTCCAGCAACGGCAACGACGTGTCTTCGGCGAGCGCGAGCACACGGGAGTTGAAGTCCAGCCAGCTCAGTTCGCGGTTGAGGTAGCGGTCTTCGGGAAGGGCGTTCTCCACCGCGGCCGCCGTCGTGGCCGGCGGCGCACCCGGAGCCGAATCGGCGGCCGGCCACGCGGGCGACTCGGCGATGGCGGTGTCCGGGGCTTCGATGTCAGTCACCCTTGCGATCATTCCCCATCGGTGGGTGCTGTTGCCACCGACTGGGGGCCGGACATTTGCCGTTGAGGCGCCGTTCACCCGTCATTACCCGGCTTGCGGCTCCAATCCCTCGATCGCCCTGGTGGTCGCGGGTCCCATTCCCAGGCCGCGCGCGAATGCCAGATCCTCGGGGGTGTCGATGTCGCAGCGCAGCCCCGGCCATTCCCCACTAAGTTGGGTGGCGCCCGAGTTACGGTGCAGCGCAGCCGAATTCAGTCCGAAGCGTGAGTTGAGCGGGACGCCGAAGGCGCAGAGCGCGGCGGTGCCCGTACCGAGCCGGTCGGCGACGAAACTTCGGCGGTGCTGACGTGCCTCGGCAATCGCCTCGCTGAGTTCCCACGTTCGCAAAGCCGGCAGGTCTCCTTGTAACACAACAACATTCGGGACTGACTGGGAAACCTCTCGCTCGGCGGCGGCGATCGCGTTGTTCAGCGGATCCGGGTGACCGTCGGGCGTCGGATCGGCCAGCACGTTCGCGCCGAGCTCGATTGCCGCAGCGGCCGCGACGTCGTCGGGCGTGACGACGGTGATGAGGCCGACCGACGCCACATCGGCGGCGGCGCTGAGGGTGTCGACCAACATTCCCAGCACGATGTTTTCCCGGGCCGGCGCGGAGAACCTCGGCGCCAGCCTGGTCTTGGCAGCAGCCAGGCGCTTAACGGCGACGATCAGGCCGACATCACCCTCGGCGTCGGCTCGGCTGCGGCTCACCGCACCATCGTGCCAGCACCGATCGCCATCGTCGCTGGGCTCGGTTTGATTGCCC
>JAVHWH010000121.1:0-5145 GCA_032159915.1 Mycobacterium sp. | reverse complement strand
ACCAGTTTGGAGTCCATCGCCACCGCGACTTCGCTGGCGTGCAGTTTCGCCGCTTCTTCCAAACCCGCTATCAGCCCGCGGTATTCGGCGACGTTGTTGGTGGCCTGCCCGATTGCCTGCTTACTCTCGGCCAGCACGATCGACCGGTCGGCGCTCCACACCACCGACCCGTAGCCGGCCGGTCCCGGGTTGCCGCGCGATCCGCCGTCAGCCTCGACAACGACCTTCACCGGCCGGCAGCCTTGGCCCGCAACAAGATCGCGCCGCATTCAGGGCACCGCAGCACCTCGTCCTCAGCGGCCGCGGAGATCCGCGCGAGTTCACCGCGATCGATCTCGATCCGGCATGCCCCGCAGCGCCCACCCTGCAGCAGCCCGGCGCCTGGGCCGCCGCCGGAGCGCTGTCGTTCGTACAGCGCCAACAGGTCCGGGTTCAGTCCGGCTGTGAGCTCTTCGCGCCGCGAGAGGTGGACACGCCGGTGGTGGTCGATGTCGGCCATTGTGGTGTCGAGAGCCTGCTGCGTCGCGGCCAGATCGGATTGCAACCGCTCGATGACGGCCGCCTCCGCGGCCCGCTGGTTTTGCAACTGCTCGCGGTGCTCCATCACCTCGATCAGCGAATCCTCCAAGCTGGACTGGCGGCGCTGCAAGGTGTCCAACTCGTGTTGCAGCTCGGTCAATTGCTTGGAATCTGCCACGGATTGCAGCAGCGAGCGGTCGCGGTCCTCACGTTGACGTACCCCGTCGATTTCCGACTCGAACCGCGAGACCTGGGTGTCCAGATCTGCCAACGCAATCTGCAGGGCGCCCAGCCGATCGTTGGCAGCGACCTGCTCATTGTGAATCCGCTCGATGTCGGCACGCTCGGGCAGGCGGGCGGCCCGATGAGTCATCTTGGACAGCTCAGCATCGAGCTCCGCGACTTCGAGCAGCGACCGCTGCTGTGCGACTTCGGCTTTCATGCGCCGTCTCCCCCGCCAGTGTTGTCAATGTTCCACGGATCGGTCCGAATCCGGCACACGTCGACCGAGAGCGCTGCGCCGAACGCCGAACGCAACACATCGGCAGCCTGTTCGCACCAAGGGAATTCACTGGCCCAGTGGGCGACGTCGATCAGCGCCACATCGGAGGCGCGGCGGTGCTCGTCGGCGGGGTGGTGGCGCAGATCCGCCGTCACGTAGGCCTGCACGTCGGCGGCGGCGGCGGCGTCGAGCAACGAGTCGCCCGCGCCACCGCACACCGCGACGCGCGACACGATCGCGTCCGAATCACCTGCGGCCCGAACTCCCCACGAGGTCGACGGCAGCGCCGCGCTGACCCGGGAGACGAATGCGCTCAATGGTTCTGGATGCGGCAGCGAACCGATCCGCCCCAGCCCGACGTCGCCGGGCAACGGCTCCAAGGCCACGACGTCAAAGGCCGGCTCCTCATATGGGTGCGCCGCACGCATCGCCGCAAGCACCTGATGCCGCACCCCGATGGACGCGACCACCTCGATCCGATCCTCGACGACGCGTTCCACCGCGCCGACACTGCCGATAGCCGGCCTGGCGCCGTCCTCGGGCAGGAACTGGCCGGTACCCGTGACGCTCCAGCCGCAGTGCGAGTAGTCGCCGATCTGCCCTGCCCCGGCCGCAAAGATGGCGGCCCGCAAGGCATCCGCATTCTCCGGTGGCACGAAAATCACCCACTTGTCCAACTCCTGGTGCGCGGGCGTGGGGTCCAGGACCGCCTCGACGGTCAACCCCAGCGCGTCCGCCAACGCGTCGGACACACCTGGCGACGCCGAGTCCGCGTTGGTGTGGGCGGTGAACAGTGAACGGCCAGAGCGGATCAGCCGGTGGATCAGGGCGCCCTTCGGGGTGTCGGCGGCTATCGTGTCGACCCCGCGCAGCAGCAGCGGGTGGTGCGCGAGCAACAGACCACCGTCGGGAACCGCGTCGACCACTGCGGCGGTCGCATCGACGGCGATCGTCACCGAACTCAGGGCATCGTCGGGGTCACCGCACACCAGACCGACCGAATCCCACGACTGCGCCAGCGCAGGGGGGTACGCCGCATCCAGGGCCTCGATCACCGCACCCAACCGAATCGTCATCGCGCCATCCCGCTGTCTGCGATCGCCTCGACGAGCACCGGCCATTCCGGTCGCACCGCGGCACGCAGATACTCCCCGTCCAGCCCGACGAATGTGTCGCACCGGCGCACCGCAATCTTCTTGAAGTGAAGATGCTTTCGCAGCAACGCAGCATCACCGACGGTGAACAATACGAATGGAGCGACGCCATCGACGGTCGAGACGCCGACCGACTGCAGGCCGGCCACCATCTCCTCCCGCGTCGACGCCAACTGCTGGGCGCCTGCCTCGGCTTCGTCTACCGCAGAGGGGGCGCAGCAGGCGGCGATGGCGGCCAACTGCAAGGTGCCTATCGGCCAGTGCGGCCGGGTCACCGTCAGCCGGGCCAGCAGCTCCGGCGCCCCGAGCGCGTAGCCCACCCGAAGCCCGGCCAGCGACCAGGTCTTGGTCAAACTGCGCAACACCACGACATCGGGTAGCGGGACGTCGGCCAACGACTCCGGCTCGCCGGGCACAGCGTCGGCGAACGCCTCGTCCACCACGACGATGCGGCCGGGCCGCCTCAGCGCCAGGATCTGCTCGCGGGTGTGCAGAACGGCGGTGGGGTTGGTCGGGTTGCCGATCACGACAAGGTCGGCCTCCTCGGGCACCCGCGCTTCGCCCAGTCCGAACGGCGCAGCGAGCACCACGTGCTGCACCGCGACCCCGGCCGATCGCAGTGCGACGTCGGGTTCGGTGAACGACGGCGCGATCACCGCTGCCGAGCTCGGGCGCAGGTTCGCCAGCAACGCGAAGCCCTCGGCGGCTCCGGCCAGCAACGCGACCTGGTCGACGGGGCGTCGATGCCGGGCGGCGACGGCCCCTAGTGCCGCGCGCTGGTCGTCGGCGCCGGGGTATCGGCCCAGGTCGGGCAGCCGGGCGGCCAGCCGCTCCAGCAGCCAGGCCGGCGGTTGCGTCCGGCGGACGTTGACGGCGAAGTCGAGCATGCCCGGTTCGGCGGCCTGATCGCCGTGATAGCGCGCCGCAGCCAGCGGAATCGACGCGCTCGAACCCAGACTCGCCACATCTGAAACAGTAACGACCGCGCGCCGGAGGCCGGTATCCGGACACGATCACCGGCACGCCGCAGCATCGGAGACAATAGGGACGTGACAGGCACGGTCTTTTCTGCCCACCCGCGGGCCGCTGCTCAACCTCAGCTGGTGATCTTCGACCTCGACGGCACGCTCACCGACTCCGCGGACGGCATCGTGTCCAGCTTCCGCCACGCGCTCGGCGAGGTCGGCGCCGCGGTGCCGGCGGGCGATCTGGTGAGCAAGATCGTCGGACCGCCGATGCATCACACGTTCGAGGCCATGGGGCTGGGCGAGCACGCCGACGCCGCGATCGCCGCGTACCGCGCCGACTACACCACCCGAGGCTGGGCAATCAACAGTCTCTTCGACGGGATCGCGCCACTGCTGGCCGACCTGCGTGCGGCGGGCGTGCGTCTTGCGGTGGCGACCTCGAAGGCGGAACCCACCGCGCAACGCATCCTGGCCCACTTCGGCCTCGACGGGTATTTCGACGTGATCGCCGGTGCCAGTGTCGACGGCACCCGCGCCACCAAGGCAGACGTGCTCGCCTACGCGTTGGCCCAGTTGGAGCCCCTGCCCGAACGGGTCGTCATGGTCGGTGACCGCCGCCATGATGTCGAAGGCGCGGCCGCGCACGGGATCGACGCGGTGGTGGTCGGCTGGGGGTACGGTCAGGACGACTTCGCCGATGCCGATAGGCCCAGTGCCGCAATGCATGTCGGCACGGTTGAGGAGTTGCGGAGGACCTTGGGTGTCTGACCGCAGACTGCACATCACCTTCGTGTGCACCGGCAACATCTGCCGTTCGCCGATGGCGGAGAAGATGTTCGCCCACCAGATCAGCGAGCGGGGACTCGACGACGCCGTGCGGGTCACCAGTGCGGGCACCGCCGGCTGGCATATCGGCAAGTCTGCCGACGAGCGGGCCAACCGGGTGCTGCGCGCACACGGCTACCCGACCGACCACAGTGCCGCGCAGGTCGACATTGATCACATCAACGCCGACCTGGTGATCGCTCTGGCCCGCAATCACGTTCCGCTGCTTGCGCAATTGGGCGTCGCCGCCGACCGGATCCGGATGCTCCGTTCCTTCGACCCGCGTTCCGGCGCTTACGTTCTCGACGTCGACGACCCTTATTACGGCGACAACCGCGACTTCGAAATCACGTTCGCCGCGATCGAGGCGTCGTTGCCCGGGCTGCACAACTGGGTCGACGGGCAACTCGCACAGGACAGGCCCGGCTGATGCGGCGCATGACCTTCCTGCTGCGGCCGGGCTGGATTGCGCTGGCCGTGGTGGTGATCGCGTTCACCTACCTGTGCTTCAGCGTGCTCGCGCCGTGGCAGCTCGGAAAAAACACCAAAACGTCGCGGGAAAACGACCAGATCCAGCATTCCTTGACCTCCGACCCCGTGCCGCTGACATCACTTCTGCCGCAGCAGGATTCGTCGGCCGGCGACGGGCAGTGGCGCAAAGTGACGGCGACCGGGCACTACCTGCCGGACAAGCAGGTGGTGGCCCGCCTCCGGGTTGCCGAGGGCGACCAGGCCATGGAAGTGCTGGTGCCGTTCGTCGTCGACGGCGGTCCCACTGTGCTGGTCGACCGCGGCTACGTGCGGCCACTTCCGGGATCCCGGGTACCGCCGATCGCCGCACCGCCGCGCGGAGCGGTGACTATCACGGCTCGTCTGCGCGATTCCGAAGGGCCGGTGTTCGACAAAAAATCTTTCGTCACTGATGGTGTGCGGCAGGTGTACTCGATCAGCACCAGTCAGATCGCGACGCTGATCGGCACCCCGTTGACCGGTTCGTATCTGCAACTAGTCGACAACCAGCCGGGCGGACTCGGTGTCATCGCGCTGCCTCACCTGGACGCGGGTCCCTTCTTGTCCTACGGCATCCAGTGGATCACGTTCGGCGTCATCGCACCGATTCTGTTGGGCTACTTCGTCTATGCCGAGGTCCAAGCCCGCCGCGCCGATAAGGCCCGCG
>JAVHWH010000069.1:0-3417 GCA_032159915.1 Mycobacterium sp. | reverse complement strand
CGTGGAGACTGCTGCGCTGGCCGACGAGAAGGTGCAGGCGTTCCTGGCCGGCGGTACACCGAAGAAGGTGATCGTCGTCGCCGGCAAGATGGTCAACCTGGTGGTCTAGCACCGACTGTGCGGGCTGTGTAGGCGAACTCGCTGAATGTCCTGCCCAAGCTGCACAGTCGCGGCCGGGCGGCCGGGCGTCGTTCAGCGCGGCCGCAGGATGACCTCGTAGAGGTGGCCGTCGGGCGGCGTGTTGATCGCCTGCACGACGGCGGCGGCGACGGTGTCGGAGCGCAGGAACCGGTCGGCGTCGTAGTCGCCGCCCTCGAACGACACCAGCTCGCGCTGCATATCGGTGTCGACACGTCCGGGGTAGACGGTGGTGACACGCAGATCCGGCTCGCTCAACCGCAGCGAGTCGGCGAAGGCGCGCAGCGCGAACTTGCTCGCCGAGTACGACGCCATGTTCTCCGACGCCTTGCGGCCCGACCCCGAGTTGATGAACACGACCTGGCCGTGCGCGCTGCGCAGCGCCGGTAGCAGCGCCAGCGTGACGGCCACTGCACCGATCACGTTCACCTCGAAGGTGGTGCGCCACTGCTCGACGGTGGAATCGGCGACCCGGCCGGGCAGCGACACCCCGGCGTTGTGCACCAGCACGTCCAGCTCGCCGACGGCGGCGGTGGCGTCCTGGATGGTGTCGATATCCGTCACATCGAGCGGAAGCGGTGTCGCGCCGAGCCGCTCCGCGGTGGACTGCAGCGCCGGCGACAATCGGCCGGCCAGTAACAGGCTGTGTGTCGGCGCCAGGGCGTCGGCGATGGCGGCCCCGATTCCGCGGCCGGCACCGGTGATAAGTGCTGTCCGCATGCTGGCCAGCTTAGGCGGTCGCGCGCTCAGCTATGCGCAGCAAGGGTTTACGCGGGTGCGTCCCCGTTGGAGGCGGCCGCCGGGCTGGGTACCGACTCGCTGGCCGCCAGGTGTTCGAGCGGCGCCAGGGCCTTGGTCAGCGATTCCAGGTCGGGACCGCTGAGCTGGCTCAGCAACGCGACCAGGGCGGTGATCCGGTTGTTCAGCGACTCTCGGTGCACGGCCAGGCCGCGCGGGGTGATGTCGACGAGCACGGCACGCAGGTCGGACGGGTCCCGCGAACGCTTCACCAGGCCGATCTTTTCCAGACGGCGGATCGCCACCGTTGTGGTGGGGGTCCGAACACGTTCGTGCGCCGCCAGATCGGTCATCCGGATCGGTCCGCGGTCCAGCAACGTCACCAGGATCGACAGCTGTGCCAGGGTGAGGTCGCTGGCCGCCGCCGCGCCGGCGCTGGGATCGCCGCGGCGCAGGATCGAAAACAGCTTGGAAAGCGTACGGTGAAGCCCCTCCGCCAGCTCGGTGAGCTCGGGCACGGTGGCTTCGATTTCCGCCATAGTTCGCTAGTCTAACCTGTCTGCAGTTCAGCGGCCCAGGATTGGGTTTTGCTGTCACAGGACCTGCGACAAGAAGCGTTGCAGACGCTCGGTCGCGGCGGCCTCGAAGATTTGCGCCGGCGGCCCGGTTTCCACCACCTGACCGTGGTCCATGAACACGACGGTGTGCGATGTGGACCTGGCGAAAGCCATCTCGTGGGTGACCACGAGCATCGTCATGCCGTCGGAACCCAGATCGGCGATCAGCGCCAGGATGCCCTTGACCAGTTCGGGGTCCAGCGCCGAGGTCGCCTCGTCGAAAAGCATCACCTGGGGTTCCATCGCCAATGCCCGGGCGATCGCCACTCTTTGCTGTTGCCCGCCGGACAGGGCGCCGGGCCGGCTGTCGGCTTTGTGTTTCATGCCGACCCGGTCCAGCTGCGCGAGCGCCAATTCGCGGGCCGCGTCGCCGGAGAGGCGTTTCAGCTTGCGCGGCGCCAGCACGACGTTGTCGAGCACGCTGAGGTGTGGAAAGAGATTGAAGTGCTGGAACACCATGCCGATCCGCTGCCGAACAGAGTCGGGATCGTCGGACAGGACGGATGCACCGTCGAGCAGGATGTCGCCCCGGTCGGGCTCGTGCAGCCGGTTCAGCGTGCGCAGTAGGGTGGATTTCCCGGAACCGGACGGCCCGATCACCGCGACGGTGTTGCCGGCGGGCGCGGTGATGTCGACTCCGCGCAGCACCTTGTTGGGGCCGAACGCCAGGTGAAGCCCTTTGCCCGCCAGCGATACGGATCCGGTCATGTCATCTCCTGACTGACGGTCAGGGCCAGCGGATCATCTGGCTCGGTGGGGGTTCTGCCGTGCCGAAGGCGGTGGTCGACCACGTTGACCAGGTGGGTCAGCGGGATGGTCAACAGCAGGTAGAAGGCGCCCGCGGCGACTAGCGGCGAGAGGCTGCCGGTCTGCGCGTTGAGGTCGCGGCCTACCTGGAACAGCTCGCGCTGGCCGGCGATCAGCCCCAGGAAATACACCAGCGCGGACCCCTTCAGCAGCGCGATGAACTGGTTGACCAGCGCAGGAAGCACCCGTCGGATGCCCTGCGGGATCACGATCATCCGCATCGAGGCGCGATAACTCAGCCCCAACGCGCGGGCGGCGTCCAGTTGCCCTGGCTCGACGCTCTGGATGCCGGAGCGGAAGATCTCGCCGATATACGCCGCCGCGGTCAGCCCCAGCGCCGCAATGCCCAGCGGATACGGGCTGTTGTTGGTCACACCGCCCACCAGTGGGCCGATCCCGAGCCCGATCAGCAGGATGATCACCACCTCGGGCAGACCGCGGAAGATGTCGGTGTAGAAACGCGCCGGCCAGCGCAGCCAGCGGGACCGGGAGATGCCGGCAACCGCCAGCCCGATGCCCAGCGCCAACCCGATCACCCCGGAGCTGACGGTGAGGAACAGCGTGTTCGGCAGGCCCGTCGTCAGCATCGCCGGGATGGCTTGCTTGTACAGATCCCAGTCGAAAAACGAGTCGCGCAGTTGAGTCAGCGTCGACTTCGGCGGGGCGGCCCCGTCGATCGTGTGGTGGTTGTGCTCGGCGATCGCCGCGAAGTCCGGCAAATGCGGTGTCAGCGCCGATCTCGACCCGGGATGCCAGCCGCGCGGCAGCGGGCGCGGAACCCAGTCGGTGTAGAGCTGCGACCAGGTGCCGTCGGCGATCACGGCGTCCAGCCCGGCGTTCAGTGCCGCGATCAGCGGCTGGTTGTCTTTGGACACCGCGTAAGCCACGAAGTCGCCCAGACCGAACGTGTAGGCGGCGACCGAGGCGGTATCCCCGGGCCGCATCACGTTGGTCGCCTCCATCGCCGGCGCCACCCAGGCGTCGATCTGGTGGGTTTTGACGCTGGTGTAGACGGTGGTGAAGTCAGGGAACTTCACCGGCTCGATGTGCAGGGTGTCGACGACGTAGGCCTCTTCGACGGTGCCTTGCACCACGCCGATCCGCTGTCCGCGGGCCA
>JAVHWH010000043.1:0-5443 GCA_032159915.1 Mycobacterium sp. | reverse complement strand
CGCAACACATGGCAAACGGCTACATCAAGGACGGCGAGGTCAACCAGGCGGCCGACTTCGTCGCCGGCAAACTGGCCTAGCCGCGTTCGCTAGCCGGCCCTCAGGTCGCTCACAGCGGGCTAATAGTTTGACTCCCTAAGTTCTCTTCATGCGACCTGGCCTGACCCGCTTGACAGTCGCGGCGTTGGTCGCAGCCGGTTTGCTGTGCGGCCCCGCCGCGGTATCCGCTCCGACGACGCTTCCGGTGGCATCTGCCGCCTGTCCGGAGGCCGAAGTCGACTTCGCCCGAGGCCGTCAAGAACCACCCGGGGTCGGCCTGATCGGCCAGGCCTTTATCAACTCGCTCCGGAAGAAGATGTCGCAGACGACGATCGGCTCCTACGGGGTCAACTACCCTGCCAACACCGAGGTCGACGTTGCTGCCAACGACATGAGCGCGCACGCTCAGTCGATGGCGGCAAGCTGCCCCAACACCAAGTTGGTGCTCGGCGGTTACTCACTGGGCGCCGCCGCGACCGACGTCGTCGTCGCCGTGAACAGACCCGGATTCGGCTTCACCAATCCCCTGCCGGCGGCAATGGATCAGCACGTCGCCGCGGTCGCGCTGTTCGGCAACGGCACCCAGCGGGTGCTCGGCCCAGCCCGCAATTTCAGCCCGGCCTTCGCCGGTAAGACGATCGACCTGTGTGCACCCAACGACCCGATCTGCACCAGAAGCTTCCAAAATTTGCAATGGGCCGCCCACCTGGAGCCGTCATACGTCGACTCGGGGTTGGTCAATCAGGCCGCTGACTTCGTCGCCGGCAAGCTGTAGTCAGTCGGTCTGGCGACGAAGGTCGCGGGTGATCACGGTGCGGGCCTGCAACTCGCTGTCCGGCGGATAGTCGACCCCGACCAACGTCAAACCACGCGCCGGTGCCGCGGCGTAATCACTGGACCGCTGGCTGTTGATGAGTAACTGAGCGCACCAGTCTGCGGTGCGCCGGTGTTCGCCGACGGCCAACAGCGCGCCGACCAGCGACCGCACCATCGACCAGCAGAACGCGTCGGCGGTGACGCGGGCGGTGATCAGGTCGCCGTCCCGCTCCCAATCGAACCGCTGCAACTCACGAATCGTCGTCGCCCCTTCGCGGTGACGGCAAAAAGCCGCGAAGTCGTTGAGCCCTAACAGCTTCTGTGACGCCGACGCCATCGCTTCGACATCGAGGGGTCGCGGCCAACTGGTGATGTAGCGGGCCTGCTGCGGATCGACTCCGTAGTCGGCGGTGCCGAGGCGGTAGACATAGTGCCGGCGCAGCGCGGAGAACCGTGCATCGAATCCTGCTGGCGCACGGACGATGTGGCGGACCCGCACATCGGCGGGCAGCAGCCGGCTCAGCCGGCGGACCAGCGGCTGGAACTCGGGTTGATTCGGTCTCGGCGTACGCGGATAGCTGTTGGGCAGCGCGTCGACGGGGACGTCGACATGGGCGACCTGACCGGTGGCGTGCACGCCCGTATCGGTGCGACCGGCCGCGCGCAGCCGCAACGGGCTGCGAAAAACAGTCGACAGCGACTCTTCCAGGACACCCGCGACGGTGCGCTGACCGGACTGCGTCGCCCAGCCCGCGAATTCGGTTCCGTCGTAAGCGATATCGAGCCGAAGACGAACGAACCCGCCATCGGTGTCGATGGCGGGTTCGTCGTTCAACGGCATATCGCTACTCAGCGTTGTCGGCTTGCCCTTCAGCGGCCGCCGGCTCCGTCGTCTCAGCCTCAGTAGTCGTCGAGGCCTCCGTCGTCTCAGCCTCAGTGGCCTCGTCAGCGGTCGGGACCTCAGCAACCGCCTCGGGCTCGACGGCGGCCTGCGGCGCTGCCGCGGCGGCCTCGGCCGGGACAGCCTTGGAAGCACCGACCCGACGCGCACGATCGGCCTCGGAGGTCACGGTCTTCTCCTGCACCAGCTCGATGACCGCCATGGGGGCGTTGTCGCCCTTGCGGTTCTCGACCTTGATGATGCGGGTGTACCCACCATTGCGGTCGGAGAAGTGCGGCCCGATCTCGGCGAACAGGTTGTGCACCACATCCTTGTCGCGAATCTTCTTGAGCACCTCACGCCGGTTGTGCAGCGTGCCCTTCTTGGCGTGGGTGATCAGCTTTTCGGCGTAGGGCCGAAGTGCCCGCGCCTTGGGCTCGGTCGTCTTGATCCGGCCGTGCTCGAACAGCGCCGTCGCCAAGTTGGCCAGGATCGCCTTCTGGTGCGCAGACGATCCGCCGAGGCGAGGTCCTTTGGTGGGCTTGGGCATTGCGACTTCTCCTAGATGGGGCCGGCCCCCGTATCAGGTAGGGCCGGGACGGCACTCTTTCGAGCGGTGTGGGCCTTAGAGCTGTTCGGTTTCGGCGTAGTCCGTGTCGTCGTAGGCGGCGGCCTCAGCGGACCACGTGCCGGTAGCGACGTCGTAGCCGGCGACCTCCGACGGGTCGAAGCTGGCCGGGCTGTCCTTGAGCGACAGGCCCAGCTGGTGCAGCTTGACCTTCACCTCGTCGATGGACTTCTGACCGAAGTTGCGGATGTCGAGCAGGTCGGACTCGGTGCGCGAGACCAACTCACCGACGGTGTGCACACCCTCACGCTTGAGGCAGTTGTAGGAGCGCACGGTCAGGTCCAGGTCGTCGATCGGCAGTGCGAACGACGCAATGTGGTCGGCCTCGGCCGGCGACGGGCCGATCTCGATGCCTTCGGCCTCGACGTTGAGTTCACGTGCCAGACCGAACAATTCGACCAGCGTCTTACCCGCGGACGCCAGCGCGTCACGGGGGCCGATCGAGCTCTTGGTCTCGACGTCGAGAATCAGCTTGTCGAAGTCGGTGCGCTGCTCGACACGGGTCGCGTCGACCTTGTAGGTCACCTTGAGCACCGGCGAGTAAATGGAATCGACCGGAATACGGCCGATCTCAGCACCTGAGGCCTTATTCTGCACGGCCGGGACGTAGCCGCGGCCACGCTCGACGACGAGCTCGATCTCGAGCTTGCCTTTGTCGTTCAGCGTCGCGATGTGCATCTCCGGGTTGTGCACGGTGACACCGGCCGGCGGCACAATGTCACCCGCAGTGACCTCGCCCGGGCCTTGCTTGCGCAGGTACATGGTCACCGGCTCGTCCTCTTCGGAGGACACCACCAGGCTCTTGAGGTTCAAGATGATGTCGGTGACGTCTTCCTTGACGCCCGGCACGGTGGTGAACTCGTGCAGCACACCGTCGATGCGGATGCTGGTGACGGCCGCGCCCGGAATCGAGGACAGCAGCGTGCGGCGCAGCGAGTTACCGAGCGTGTAGCCGAAACCCGGCTCCAGGGGCTCGATCACGAACTGCGAACGGCTGTCGCTGAGGACCTCTTCAGAGAGGGTGGGTCGCTGTGAAATCAGCATGGTGTTCTTCTATCTCCTTCTCGGCATCCGCTATTTGATGCCGCTCGGTTTTCTCGTGTCGACCCGCTTCGCCCGGCTTCGCCGCGCTTGCGATCGCCACGATCTGGTTCGCCGCTTGTGCGGCTCCAGAGCTACTTCGAGTAGTACTCGACGATCAGCTGCTCGGTGAGCGGCACCTCGATTTGGGCGCGCTCGGGCAGCTGGTGGATCAGGATGCGCTGCTGCTCGCCGACCACCTGGATCCAGCTGGGGATGGGACGGTCGCCGGCGGTCTCGCGGGCGATCTGGAACGGCACGGTGTTCAGCGACTTGCCCTTGATGTCGATGATGTCGTACTGCGACACCCGGTAGCTGGGGATGGTCACCTTGTGGCCGTTGACCGTGAAGTGGCCGTGGCTGACCAGCTGACGGGCCATCCGACGGGTCCGGGCGATCCCGGACCGGTACACGACGTTGTCCAGCCGGCTTTCCAGGATCTGCAGCAGCTCGTCACCGGTCTTGCCGGGTCGGCCGGCCGCCTCGGCGTAGTAGCGGCGGAACTGCTTCTCCATGACGCCGTAGGTGAAGCGGGCCTTCTGCTTCTCCTGCAGCTGCTGACGGTATTCGCTCTCCTTGATCCGCGCGCGGCCGTGCTGGCCGGGCGGGTAGGGGCGCTTCTCGAAGGACTGATCGCCGCCGACGAGGTCGACGCCCAACCGGCGTGATTTCCGGGTGATGGGTCCGGTGTAACGAGCCATGAGTTCTGGTTCTCCCTGCTGTGCCTGTTGACCCGGGCCTAGACCCGACGACGCTTGGGCGGGCGGCAGCCGTTGTGCGGCTGGGGGGTGACGTCAGAGATCGCGCCGACCTCCAGGCCGGCGGCCTGCAGCGACCGGATCGCGGTCTCACGGCCCGAGCCCGGGCCCTTGACGAACACGTCGACCTTCTTGACGCCGTGCTCCTGAGCCTTGCGCGCGGCGTTCTCGGCGGCCAGCTGTGCGGCGAACGGCGTCGATTTACGCGACCCCTTGAAGCCGACGTGACCCGACGAGGCCCACGCGAGGACGTTGCCCTGCAGGTCGGTGATCGTCACGATCGTGTTGTTGAACGTGCTCTTGATGTGCGCGGCGCCGTGCGGGACGTTCTTCTTTTCCCGCCGCCGGGTCTTCTGACCCTTCTTGGGCGCCGAGGCAGCAGCCTTCTTTGCTGGGGGCATGACTTACCTGGCCTTCTTCTTGCCGGCGATGGTGCGCTTGGGGCCCTTGCGGGTACGCGCATTGGTCTTGGTGCGCTGACCGCGCACCGGCAGGCCGCGGCGGTGCCGAAGGCCCTGGTAGCAGCCGATCTCGATCTTGCGGCGGATGTCGGCCTGCACCTCACGGCGCAGGTCACCCTCGACCTTGAGGTTGCCCTCGATGTAGTCGCGCAACTGGGTCACCTGATCGTCGGTGAGGTCCTTGGTGCGCAGATCTTTGTCGATCCCGGTAGCGGCCAGGATTTCGTTGGAGCGGGTACGGCCAACGCCGAAGATGTACGTCAACGCGACCTCCATGCGCTTGTCGCGCGGGAGGTCGACGCCCACTAGTCGAGCCATGGGTGGCATTCCTTCTCTATGCGGAGGTCTCGATCCCAGCCCGTTCCCTGGCCCTGAAAACAACTCAGGGCTCCGGGGCCCGGCCTCCGTTCCGGACGTAGCTGAGCTAGCTCATCTGGTAAGTGATGCCAGCTGCTCAGTGGTGCTGGGAGGTCTGATTCAGTTGTATGCGCTCAGCAGACGGACTAGCCCTGGCGCTGCTTGTGGCGCGGGTCGGAGCAGATCACCATGACCCGTCCATGCCGACGGATCACCCTGCATTTGTCGCAGATCGGCATGACGCTCGGGTTCACCTTCACGGCTGTTCAGATCCTGTTCTGTCTTCTTGTCGGTTAGGTTGTTCGGGCTTTACTTGTAGCGGTACACAATGCGGCCCCGGGACAGGTCGTAGGGAGACAACTCCACTACCACCCGGTCCTCGGGCAGGATGCGGATGTAGTGCTGCCGCATCTTGCCGCTGATG
>JAVHWH010000031.1:0-25985 GCA_032159915.1 Mycobacterium sp. | reverse complement strand
TCTGCTCCAGGCGTGCCGCGCCCGGCACGATATCGACGGCGACCACCGTCAGGCCCTCCTGCACGGCGAACCGGAGCAATTCGGCGGTGTTGTCGTGATGCTGCAGGCGCTGGTAGCGGTCGGTGACCATCGCGCCGCGACGATTCCACCGGCGCCGGCCGACGATATGCACGGTGTTCACCGCGAACGCGTTGGCGGCGCGCACCACCCCGCCGATGTTGGCATCTTGGCCGAAATTCTCGATCGCGACATGCAGCGGGTGCCGCCGCTTGTCGATGTCGGCGACGATCGCCTCGCGCGTCCAGTACCGGTAGGCGTCGACGACGTTGCGGGTGTCGCCGTCGCGCAACAGCTCGGGGTCGTACCGCGGATCGTCGGGCAGCGGACCCTCCCACGGTCCGACGGCGGCCGCCGGAACGCTCCATTCGGTGGGGCCGGGCGCGGCGTCGCTTCCTGCGTCACGACGATGCGGGCCGGGCCGGCCCGGGGAGGAGCGCGGCGAATCAGTCATTGCACGTTCCACACCGCGGCGTGGGTGCCGACGATCGACACGGTTGCGTACAGCAGGGCGTCGTTGAGCTCACCCTGGGTGCATAAGGAGGCGTTGACGTGCACCGTGTCCAGCGACGCCTCGGGCAGGATCAGCACCGACGGCCCGTACGCCGTGCAGGCGGGGTTCAGCCCGGGCGGCGGGAGGGTCGGCGAGGCGAGCAGCATCATCGGCCCGCCCCGCGCGGCGGAGTCGTCGCGGTATTTGGCCGCGATGGTGTCGGCCTGCAAGCCGAGCAGCATGTAACCGCTGCCGCTGAACGCAGCCGGGTCGCCGAGTGACTGTTGGTTGAGCTGCGAGCCGTCGGCCCGCCAGGCCGCCACACTGGTGGTCCTGACTACCAGCCCGGTGTCGCTTTCCTTGGTCGGCAGCAGCCCGACCGGGAACGCCGCCGGGTAGGCGGCCGCGGTTTCGGCGATCCGGTCGCGCGGCGAATACAGGTAGACGCCGCGGACAGCGGCGCGGTCCTTCATCGGCCCCAGGCATACCGTCCCGGTCAGCCGCTTGCCACCGGGCACGGAAAGCGATTGCATCACAACGTTTTTCACACCGTCGCAGCTACCGATGCCGACTGCTTCCATCGGATGCGCCAGCGCGCCGTACAGCCCGAAGCGGATGTCACGTGCATCGGCATGCGGTTTCGCCGGGTCGCTGGGCGCCGCATCGACGTCGACAAGCACATAGTCGTCTTGCCAGCGCAGGTTCGATACCGACATGTTCCAGCCCAGCACCGCCACCGATTCGCCTATCCGCGCAGTCCCGGCACCGTAAACCTGTTGTCGGGCAACCCGGTTAGAGCATGCGGAGATTAGCGTCAACGCCGCGATCATCGCGATGACAGTGCGCACGGTGGCTAACTCAGCCCGAGGTCCGCCAGCCCCAGCACGCTGCGGTACGGATAACCTTCGGCCTCGATGGCTTCGGCGGCACCGGTGGCGCGGTCGACCACGGTCGCCACGCCGACGACTTGCGCGCCGGCTTCGAGCACCGCCCGCACCGCGGTCAGCGCCGACCCGCCAGTGGTGCTGGTGTCCTCGACCACCAGCACCCGCCGCCCGGAGATGTCAGGGCCTTCGATAAGACGTTGCATGCCATGGGTTTTCACTGCCTTCCGCACCACGAAAGCGTCGACCGGACGGCCGGGTGCGTGCAGGACGGCAGCGGCGACCGGGTCGGCACCCAGGGTGAGGCCGCCGACCGCGGCGTAGTCCCAGTCGGCGGTGAGCTCACGGACCAGCCGGCCGATCAACGGCGCGGCCCGGTGGTGCAGGGTGGCGCGGCGCAGGTCGACGTAATAGTCGGCTTCCTTGCCCGACGACAATGTCACGCGGCCGTGCACTACCGCCAATTGGTTTACCAGCGCGGCCAATTCGGCGAGCTCAGGCTGGATTTGCCCGGCTCCTCGCCCCCTCGCCGCTTTGCGGCTGGAGGTACCCTCACCTCCGGCCGCTGCCCGTCCGGCATCGTCGCCGAGCTCAGGTCCTGCCACGACCCCGACCGAACACGCTTGTGGCGGCGCGCGAGAGCGTTCGCGGCACCATCCGGCTGACGGTGGTGAGCGCCTTGTACTGCAGCCCCGGAATGATGAGCACGTTGCCGCGGGACACCTCGGCGAGGGTCTCGCGGACTACGTCGTCGACCTCCAGCCACATGAACGACGGCAGCGACGTCATGTCGATACCGGCCCGGTCGTGGAATTCGGTGTGCACGTAGCCAGGGCACACGACGTGTATCCCGACACCGGTGCCGCGCAACCCGACGGCCAGGCCTTCGGTGAACGACACCACATACGCCTTGGAAGCCGAATAGGTCGATCCGCGACCAGACAGCAGGCCCGCCACGCTGGAGACGTTGATGACCGTGCCGGTGCCCTTGTCGATCATCGCCGGCAGCGCGGCCCGCGTCAGCTGCATCACCGCGGTGACGTTGACGTCCAGCTGCCGTTGCAGCATGGCGGGATCGGCGGTCCAGAATTCGCCGGAGGTGCCGAAGCCGGCGTTGTTCACCAGCACATCGACACCGGAGGCCAACCGCTCGGCGACCGTGTCCCGGCCGGCGGCGTCGGCAAGGTCGGCCGGCAGCACCTCGACGTTGCTGCCGCCCTCGTTCGACAACTCGGCGGCCAGCGCCTTGAGTCGGTCCGCATCGCGGGACACCAGGACGACGTCGTAGCCGTCGGCGGCGTAGCGACGAGCGAAACCCTCGCCGATTCCGGAAGTGGGTCCGGTGATCAGGGCGACGCGGCGAGGCACGGCGTTAGTGTACTGAGCGCCGGTACGGCTCTGACTCAGAGTTGGTGATGTGACGCCTGATGACCGTTGCTGCCGGTCGGCGGGCGGTGGCCCGGCTCGTGACGCGCAGGCGGCGGGGTCGCGGCGCGGGTCGTGGATCCGCTGTCGCGGGTGATGGGCTCGCCGTGCCCCGGGGTGGCCTCGCCGCGACCCGCGGGGGCCAGCGGACGGCTGGGGGCCGCTTTGCGACGGGTGGACGCCTGCGGTGCACCGGCGGTTGGCGTCGACTGCGGCACCGGCGGCAGCACCCGCAGCAGGTCGTTGAATTGGCGCACCGTGCGCAGGCCTTCATCCCACTGGGCGCGGGTGCTGCCGATCGGCATGCTGACCAGCGTCCAGTTCTGCTCGTTCCACATGATCTCGGCGCAGTCGGGCGCGGTGTGCGCGAAAGTGACCATGCGGCGGTCGCAGGCGCGACGGGCGGCGTCCAGGTTGGTGGAGTACACCATCCGCGGCCCGATCGCCCCGAGCAGCCAAATGTCGTTCTCGCGCGGCTCTTTGAGGCCTTTGAGCCGCACGTCGACGACGACGTTGGTGCCGACCTTGCGGTGCAGGGCGATCACGGTGGCAACTTCTTCGAGGTCAAAGATGAACACCGCCTCGCCGCGGATCTGACCGAGCACCACATTGCGGGCCGGGATATTGCTGCCCACGGTCGACATCACGCCGCGCTTCCAGCGCTTGAGGATCTCGGTGGATTCCTGCTCGTAGTCGAATCCATGCGAGCGAGCCCACGACTTGCGCCGCCTGCCTCGTCCACGGCGGCGGTCGATGTCGACGTACAGCAATACCGCCGCGCCGACGAAGCAGAGCGCGGAGAGCGTAAACCAGAGCGGAACCATCGCCACGTAGCCTAGCCGCTATCGGCCCTCAAGCGGGAATGCCAGCAGGTCACAACCGAATTAAAGTTTGCTACCCGTCCGGCGACGATCGGGGCCGAGCGCTTCTGACGTCAAATGGATAGCTTGCCGGGCCAGTTATCGGGGTGTGCCGCGAACTGCTCCTCGATGCGGGCCACGCGGCGAAACTCAACGACGAACCATAGCGCTCCGGCAGTCGTTCCGAGCACGGCGACGAGCACCGTCGTGGCGAGCCACTCGTAATGTCGGTAGGCGGCCGCTGCCACCGTGCTGATCATTCCGGACACCGCAACGGCCAGCAAAATGAACCCGGGCCACAGGAAGTTGTCTTTCATCACGATTCCAGCGTGCGGTTGCGTGGTCCGCGAATGGTCCGTCGGGTCGTGATGTGAATCTCCCATCACGCCTCCCTCCGTTGTCGGAAGAGATAGACAAATGCTACTCACCCGCCACACTTACCGAAATGCCCAATTTTGCGCGGGCCGACCGCCCAGCCGCTAGTTGGTCAGGTAGTGCTGGCCCCATCGCGTGCGAATAGCTCGGGCAGCGAAATTGCCCCAACCGTAGTCACGAGCCACACCACAACCGTTGTGGCTACCCATGATGCGCTGCCGCGGATGGTGAGCCCGTGAGTCAATAGCGAAGCGAGACTCAGCGCGACGATGGTCAAAGCCAGGCCGATGCCCCCAAGGAGCATCGACGCATAGCCATGGGGCAACTTCAAGATCAACACCAACAGCGTCGCCTGCGCCACCGAGAACACCACGATGGCGACGACGAACCCAGACAGCGACAACGAAACACCGGGAACGACCCACGCCGCCACCAGTAGTCCGATCGCCCACGATCCCAAAAGCACAACTGCCCGCAGCCGGATTTGCGTCATGGCAATAAGCGTATGTCTCGGGGTGACCTTTGGTGGAAATGAAATTGATCAATTCCGGTCTCGGGTGAGCCCGGCGGAGCAGCTGGATTGCAAATGTCGCCTGCTCCGTCTTTCGCGTCAGCAGAAACAAAGAATCGCCCCCGCCAATAACGGGGGCGATTCTTATTGTGCGAGTGTGGAATCAGCCCAGCACCAACGAGTCACCGTCAGCGCTGACATTGACTGGCACGACGTCGCCGTCGTGGACGTCACCGGCCAGCAGCATCTTCGCCAACTGGTCGCCGATGGCCTTCTGCACCAGCCGCCGCAGCGGACGGGCGCCGTAGACCGGGTCGAAACCACGCTGGGCCAGCCACCTCTTGGCCGGCAACGACACCTCCAGCTGCAGCCGTCGTTGGGCAAGACGCTTGGCCAGCTGTTCGAGCTGGATGTCGACGATCCGCACCAGCTCTTCGGGATTGAGGCCGTCGAAGATCAGCACGTCGTCGAGCCGGTTGATGAACTCGGGCTTGAACGCCGAGCGCACCGCGGCCATCACCTGCTCCTCTGTGCCGCCCGACCCGAGGTTGGACGTCAGGATGAGGATGGTGTTGCGGAAGTCGACCGTGCGGCCCTGGCCGTCGGTCAGCCGGCCCTCGTCGAGAACCTGCAGCAGCACGTCGAACACGTCCGGGTGCGCCTTTTCCACCTCGTCGAACAAAACGACGGTGTAAGGCCGGCGGCGCACCGCCTCGGTCAGCTGACCACCCTGGTCGTAGCCGACGTAGCCGGGAGGCGCACCGACCAGGCGGGCCACCGAGTGCTTCTCGCCGTACTCGCTCATGTCGATGCGGACCATCGCCCGCTCGTCGTCGAACAGGAAGTCGGCCAACGCCTTGGCCAGCTCCGTCTTGCCGACACCGGTAGGCCCGAGGAACAGAAACGATCCGGTCGGTCGGTTGGGGTCGGCGACCCCGGCCCGGGTACGCCGGACGGCGTCAGAAACCGCCGCCACAGCCTTCCTCTGGCCGACGACGCGACGACCCAGCTCGTCTTCCATCCGCAGCAGCTTGGCGGTCTCGCCTTCCAGTAACCGCCCGGCCGGGATGCCCGTCCACGCCGACACCACGTCGGCGATGTCGTCGGGACCGACCTCTTCCTTGAGCATTTGAGTTTTTTGAGCTCGAGCGGTCGCATCGGTGGCTTCCAGCTTCTTCTCGACTTCCGGGATGCGCCCGTAGCGCAGCTCGGCGGCCTTGGCCAGATCGCCGTCCCGCTCGGCACGCTCGGATTCGCCGCGCAGGGTGTCCAGCTGTTCCTTGAGCTGGCGGACGACGTCGATGGCGTTCTTCTCGTTCTGCCACTTCGCGGTCAGCTCGGAAAGCTGCTCGCGGTAGTCGGCCAGCTCGGAGCGCAGCTTTTCCAGCCGCTCCTTGGACGCGTCGTCCTCCTCCTTGGCCAGTGCCACCTCCTCGATCTCGAGTCGGCGGACCAGGCGCTCGACCTCGTCGACCTCGACGGGCCGTGAGTCGATCTCCATCCGCAGCCGGCTGGCTGCCTCGTCCACCAGGTCGATGGCCTTATCCGGCAGGAAGCGGGCGGTGATGTAGCGGTCGGACAGTGACGCCGCCGAGACCAGCGCGGAGTCGGTGATACGCACACCGTGGTGCACCTCGTAGCGGTCCTTGAGGCCGCGCAGGATGCCGACGGTGTCTTCCACCGACGGCTCACCGACGAACACCTGCTGGAAGCGTCGCTCCAGGGCGGCATCCTTCTCGATGTACTTGCGGTATTCGTCGAGCGTGGTGGCACCGACCAGGCGCAGCTCGCCGCGCGCCAGCATCGGCTTGATCATGTTGCCGGCGTCCATCGCCGATTCGCCGGTCGCGCCGGCCCCGACGATGGTGTGCAGCTCATCGATGAACGTGATGATTTGTCCGGCGGAGTTCTTGATGTCGTCGAGGACGGCCTTGAGCCGCTCCTCGAATTCACCGCGGTACTTCGCTCCGGCCACCATCGACCCCAGGTCCAAGCTGATGACGGTCTTGTCGCGCAGGCTCTCGGGTACGTCGCCGGCGATGACGCG
Source organism: Mycobacterium sp. (assembly GCA_032159915.1). Taxonomy (GTDB): domain Bacteria; phylum Actinomycetota; class Actinomycetes; order Mycobacteriales; family Mycobacteriaceae; genus Mycobacterium. Next base: position 19,333 of record JAVHWH010000031.1, on the reverse strand, counting down.
CTGGGCCAGGCCTTCCACGATGGCGGTCTTACCCACTCCTGGCTCACCGATCAGCACCGGGTTGTTCTTGGTACGACGGCTCAGCACTTGCACGACGCGACGAATCTCGTTGTCCCGCCCGATGACCGGGTCCAGTTTGCCTTCGCGTGCGAGGGCGGTCAGGTCGGTGGAGTACTTCTCCAAAGCCTGGTAGGTCGCTTCGGGGTCGGGGCTGGTGACCCGTGCGCTGCCGCGCACTTTCACGAACGCCTCCCGCAACGCCTGCGGCGATGCGCCGTGACCGGTCAGCAGTTTGGCGACATCGGAGTCGCCGGTGGCCAGACCCACCATCAGGTGCTCGGTGGAGACGTACTCGTCGTCCATCTCGGTGGCCAACTGCTGCGCGGCGGTGATGGCCGCCAGCGATTCACGAGACAACTGCGGTTGCGAGTTGGCGCCACTGGCCTGCGGCAGCCGGTCCAGGATGCGTTGCGCTTCGGCGCGAACGGTGGCGGGCTCGACACCGACGGCCTCCAGCAGCGGCGCGGCGATCCCGTCGTTCTGGGTGAGCAGGGCCAGCAGCAGGTGCGCCGGCCTGATCTCGGGGTTGCCCGCGGTGCTCGCCGCCTGCAGCGCCGATGTCAGCACCGCCTGACTCTTGGTTGTCGGGTTGAAAGAGTCCACGACACCTCCGTTCTCAATCGGACGGGCCCACCGGGGCCCGATAAAAATGCTTGTCGCGATCTACAACGTCGTCAAGGTTGAGTCTGTTCCGCTCAAGGCTAACAAATTCACCGACGCGCGCGGTTCAGTGGAATCGCACCGCGAGTACGCAGACGTCGTCCTCGCGCGGCGGTGGCGCGAGCGTGGCAACCAGTCGGCTACACGCTTCGGAAAGCACGTCCTCGGTGTGCCAGTCGGCGATCTGCCGTCGTGCCTGCTCGATTCCGACCTCGATGTCTTGGTCGCGGTGCTCGATGAGGCCGTCGGTGTACATCACCAGGATGTCGCCCGGGGCGATGACGACCTCGTTTTCGGTGTACGTGGCGTTGCGCATGGGACCCAGCACCATGCCGCGGCCGCCCTCCAGCTCAATGACTGCGTCATCGAGACACTGGCGAAGCAATGGCGGCGGGTGCCCGGCCGAAGCGTAATGCAGCGAGGCGGTGCCGGGTTCGAAGACGGCAACGGTCGCAGTGGCATACCTTCCTTGGCTGGCGTAGGCAGTCAAGGTATTGAGGTGGCTGAGCATTTGGGCAGGCTTCAGTCCTTGCAAAGCCAGGGAGCGGCCGCCGACACGCAGTTGAGCCATGTCCTCGACGGCGGGCAAGCCGTGGCCCACCACATCGCCGATCGCGAGATAGAGCTGGTTTTGCGGCAGCGTAAACGCGTCATACCAGTCCCCGCCCAGGCGGTGGGCCCCATCGGCTGGCTCGTAGCAGATGGCGACTTCAACGCCTGCGACGTCAGCGAGTTGGACCGGCAGTACGGCCGCTTGCAGCACCGCTGCCCGGGCATGCTCGTCGGCGTAGAGCTGGGCACGCAGCAGCGCTTGAGCAATCAGGTTGGCTACGGCCGCGGCGTAGGCCTGCTGTGCGGCGTCTAGTAGCTGTGGCCCGGTCCACATCAGTTCCAGAACTCCGATGGAGCGGGCACCGGCAGTCAACGGCCAGTCGCCCATGGCCTCAGCGCCAGCCGCCGTCATCCGGCCGGCGATATCTGGGTAACGCTCCTGACAGTCCGCGGGCGTGCGGATCAAGACCGGGGAGCCGGTATACACCGAATCGGTGGCCGGGGTCGATTCGGCCAGCGGAACCAATTGTTCCGAAGCAGCCACGGGCGGGTCAGGGTGTCCGGCTGTGTGCACCCAGTGCAGGATTCGGCCGTCGTCGCTGAGTAGGCCCAAGGTTAGGATCTGGGCGCCCGCGCCATGCAGCACCTGAGCCGCCACGACTTCGCCGATGTCCTCGGGCGTCAATGCCGCCGCCAGCAGCTCGCTCAGCTGCGCCAGGGTTTCCAAGCGGGTCCGTTCACGGTGTTCGACCCGACGTTGCTCCACCGCGGCGACGCGCCCAGCGGCTTCTTGGCCGACCAGGACAGTCACCAACACCAAAACCGCGATATACAGCTGCATCACCGCCAGCCGGCCCGTCGGCGGCAACGGCAGCGCGGCAACCGCGCCATGGCCCGCGGCGGTCAAATAATTGGCAATCAAGGCCAGCACCACAGCCGCCAGCGCCGCGCCGATCACCTCCAGCCGAAAGGCCGCCCATGCCAGTGCCGGCAGCAACAGCACGGCCGGCGGCGTGCGAACCCAAAACGCGGCCGCCGAGACCGCGGCGACGCCAACCAGCATCAACATCGTTTCCAGCCGCCGTGCCCGCACGATCTCGCGCTGCCGAGGCCACAGGACGATAGGGAGGCCTATAACCAGGGCACCGAGCCCGTCTCCCACCCACCAGCGCAGCACGCCGGCAGGCCACCAGATGCCCCCGTGGGCCAGGGCGACCGTGGCCCCGAGTACGCCACCCGCCAACGGGCCCAGCACGCAGGCACCGGCGACAAACTGAACCAGATCCCGCCGCTGACGCAGATCCGGCGCACTCCCACACCACACTCGCACCACTGATGCCCCCACCAGCGGCTCCACCACATTCGCCAACGCGAACCCAGCCGCCGTCAGCATGCTCAGCCCGTGCGCGGCATCGACCAGCAGCTCGGCGGTCACGATCGCGGCGACAATTACCAACCATCGCGTCCGCTTGGTCAGCAGCAAGGCGGCCACCGTGATGCCCGCAGGTGGGAAGAACGCAAATCCCACCGCGGCGCCGAACCCCTGCCAGGACAACTCCACATCGCCGGCGAACCGACCCGAAGCGAGCCCCCATGACTGCCAGGACACCTGTGCGCCCACCGCATACGCTGAGGCGACCAGAGCGAACAGCCCCAGCATGTTCCGGTAGCTACGGGCGGATACGGTCACGGCAACAATCTGCCATCGACGGGCTCTGGGCTGACCCACAGTTCGCAATAAAGCCGCATGAGCCTCGCCCTTCCCCGCCGACCGGACACAAGGTTGACACGCCGCGGGGATGTGCCGCACCGGATCGGATACCGCCTGAAGCAAAGCCCAGCCAGTCTATTCGAACGTATGATCGATCAGTGGGTGACCTCGCGTCGATCGGATATAACGGGCAGCCGGTGCGCAACCCGTTTCGAGTGGTGCGACCGCCGATCACCGTGCTGATCGACCTGACCGTGCTGTTCCCCCGCGAGCCGCATCGCACCGGGCGCTACAACCCGCACGGTCTGCAGTTGCACAAGGTCGTCGAGGGGCAGCTGACCTGTTGGGGCGTCTGCGAGCAGGGCGACTGGTGGGGGCTGGTGACATATCCGATCGCCTACGGGTCCAAGCGCAATACCGTGACGCACTGGGTACCGGCGTGGGTAATGCGCCGACGCTGAGTCAGTGCGAGGATGCAGCCGGTGACCACAAGTTTGGGCTCAGTGCTGACCACCCTCATTCCGCTGGCTCTGGTCATCTCGATCTCACCGCTGTCGATCATTCCCGCGGTGCTGGTGCTGCAGACGCCACGGCCGCGACCGACCGGGCTTGCGTTCCTCGGCAGCTGGCTGTTGGGGTTGTGCACGCTGACCGCGGTGTTCGCCTCGTCCTCCGACGCACTGAGCGGGCTACGTAACTCGCCGCCGACCTGGGCGTCCTATCTGCGGATCGTCTTCGGTCTAGCCCTGATCGCGTTCGGCGTCTACCGCTGGCTGTCGCGGCACAGTCACTCGGAGTCACCCAAGTGGATGCGGGCCTTTGACACCATGACGCCCCGGCGCGCGGCGATCACGGGTCTGGCGCTGGTGGTGGTCAGGCTCGAGGTGTTGATCATGTGCGCGCTGGCCGGCCTGGCCGTGGGCAGCGACGGGCTGTCCGTCGCCGACGAATGGACCGCCGGGGTGATTTTCGTCGCGATCGCCGCATCGTCGGTGGCGATTCCCGTCCTGGCCTACGCGGCCGCCGGGCACCGCCTCGACGATGCAATGACGCGGCTCAAAGTGTGGATGGAAAAGAACAACGCCGCATTGCTGGCGGCCATCCTGCTTCTGATCGGCGTGATGGTGCTCTACAACGGCGTTCACCCGCTGCTCCACCACGCCTAAAATCGGCGGGCGTGAGCCTCAACGACCGGGACGCGCTGGCGGTTTTGCATGCCGCCGTGGATCCTGACGACGCCAACGGGCTCATCGGCCGGTTCTACACCCGCTGGTTCTCGTTCGACGTCTCGCCGCGCGATCTGTTTCCGCCTGACATGGCCGCCCAGCGGGCCGCCTTCGCCCAGGCGCTGAACTGGCTGTACGGCGAACTGGTCGCCCAGCGCTCCGAGGAACCGGTGGCGTTTCTGGCACAGCTGGGTCGCGACCACCGCAAGTACGGGGTGCTGCCCGAGCACTACGAAACGCTGGGGCAGGCGCTGTATTCGACCCTGCGCGAGACGCTCGCCGACGTATGGACCGACGCCGTCGACGCCGCCGCCCGCCAATCGCTGAACCTGATCACCGGGGTGATGAGCGGGGCCGCCGAGGCCGAACCCGGGCCGGCCTGGTGGGACGGCACAGTGGTCGAGCATCTCCGCGTCTCGCGCGACCTGGCTGTGGTGCGGCTGCAACTGGACACTCCGATGCCCTATCACGCCGGCCAGTACGTCAATGTCGCTGTGCCGCAGTGCCCGCGGCGTTGGCGGTACCTGACGCCGGCCATCCCGCCGGATGAGAGCGGCGCCGTCGAGTTTCACATCCGGGCGGTCTCAGGTGGGCTGGTCAGCAATGCCATCGTCAACGAGACCCAGCCTGGTGACCGGTGGCGGCTCTCCAGCCCGCACGGCGCCCTGCAGATTGACCGCGACGGCGGCGACGTGCTGATGGTGGCAGGCAGCACCGGGCTCGCGCCGCTGCGCTCGATGGTTATGGATCTCGCCCGCTGGGGCGAGAACCCGCGCGTGCACATGTTCTTCGGTGGCCGCTATCCATGCGAGCTCTACGACCTGCCGACGTTGTGGCAGATCGCCTCGACCAATCCGTGGCTGTCGGTGACCCCGGTCTCCGAGCGGCGTGGTGACCCGGCTTGGGCCACCGACTACCCGGACGTGACACCGCCGCGCGGGCTGCACGTGCGCCAGACGGGCACGCTGCTGGACGTCGTGACCCGGTACGGCAACTGGGGCGACCGCCAGATCCTGATCTGCGGCGGACCGGAGATGGTGCGCGCCACCAGAGACGCGCTGATCGCCAAAGGCGCCCCGGCCGAGCGTATCCAGCACGACCCGTTGTCGCGCTGAGGAGCGACCGGCTCAATTGGCATAGTCTCACCGGGTGCGCATCGTCACCCTGAGCGACCCGTCGTCATCGGTAGAGGCCCAGTTCGTCCCGGATGCCGGCATGATCGGCATCTCGTTGACCGACTCGGGCGTCGAATTGCTCGGGCAACGCCGCGGGCTGGACGCCTACCTGAAAAAGGGCAAGACGATGGGTATCCCGATTCTCTACCCATGGGCAAACCGACTGGGCGCCACCACATATGAAGCCGAGGGCAAGACGGTAACGCTGAGCGACGGCGAGTACGGGGTCCGCACCGATCCCAATGGCCTACCGATCCACGGCGTGCTCGCCGCCTTTCGCAACTGGCGGGTCACCCACGAATCGGGCCACGAGCTCACCGGCGAAGTGAACTTCACCACTGATGAGCAACTGCTGGGCAGCTTTCCCTTTCCGCATCGGCTGGCGCTGACGATCACGCTGTTCGATCGGACCTTGCGGTTGCGTGTTGCCGTGACCCCTACCGGCGCACACGCAGTGCCGCTGTGCTTCGGTTTCCACCCTTACCTGCAGCTGCCGGACGTGCCGCGCAACCAGTGGGTGATCGAGACGCCGGCGATGCGGCACCTGACGCTCGACGACAACGGACTGCCCACCGGCGATGCTGTTGTCCAGCCGGCTCTCAGTGAACCCTTGGGAGACAGAGATTTTGACGACGGATACGACCAGGTTGCCGAGGGTTCAGCGTTTGCGGTGTCGGGTGGCGGCCGCCGGATCGAGGTGCACTTCGAACAGGGCTATCCGGCGGCGCAGATCTTCGCCCCGTCCAGCGAGAAGGTCGTGTGCTTCGAGCCGATGGCGTCACCCACGGACGCCTTGCGGCGCGGCAACTATCGATCGGCGCAGCCCGGCGACTGGGGCATCGCCCAATTCTCGATCCGGGTCTGAGCGGCTAGCGGCGCGGCTTCCAGACCACCACGGCGGTGCTCTTGGGGACCACCGCGAGGTCACGCCGCTGGTTGGCCCGCAGCGCTTCGATCTCCGAAGCCATCTCCTTCATCCGGGACTGCAGCGCCTCGACCTGGTTGGTCAACTCGATGATCCGCTTGATACCGGCAAGATTGACGCCTTCGTCCTGAGACAGCCGCTGCACCTCGCGGAGCAGATCTACGTCACGCTCCGAATAACGGCGTCCCCCACCGGAACTGCGACTAGGGCTGACCAAACCGAGCCGGTCATAGGTACGCAGCGTCTGGGCATGCATACCGGCCAGCTCGGCGGCCACTGAAATCAGAAACGTCCGCGCGCTCGACTCGTTCGAATTCTTGGCCATCAGCGGTTCCCCGCCCATCCGGCACGAGGATCGAAACCACTGGATCGCTCGGCGACCGCATAGGATTCGAGCGCCTCTTTGGCAGCGCCCTCCAGATTCGGCGGAACGGCCACTTTCACGGTGACCAGGAGGTCGCCCTGACCGCCGGAACGCTTCGGCACACCGCGCCCGCGGACCCGCAGGATACGACCGTCCGTCGTCCCCTTCGGCACCCGGACACCGACCTTGCCGTCCAGGGTCGGAACGGAAAGCGTTGTGCCTAAGGCCAATTCGCTGAAGCTGACCGGCACGGTGACGGTGAGGTCATCACCGTCACGCGAGAACACCTTGTCCGGCCGCACATGCACGGTGACATACAGGTCACCCGACGGGGCGCCACGCAATCCCGCCTCGCCCTGCCCGGCCAAGCGGATCCGCTGCCCGTCCTCCACACCGGGTGGAATCCGGACGTTGATCGTGCGGGTCCGGGTAGTGACACCGGTTCCCTTGCACTCGTCACAGGGGTGCTCGATGATCGACCCGCTGCCGCGGCAGTCGGTGCACGGCTCGGAGAATCCGAAAGCGCCTTGGTTGCGGCTGATTACGCCCGAGCCGTTGCACGTCGGGCAGACCTTCGGGCTGGTGCCCGGCCTGGCGCCACTGCCGTGGCAGTTGGTGCACGGCGCCGGACTGGTCAGCCGCAGCGGCATCGCTACACCCTTGGTGGCTTCCAGGAAGTCCAGCTCGGTCTCGGTCTCCAAGTCGTTGCCGCGACGCGGACGGCTGGGCCTGGGCTGTGCCCCGCGGCCGAACAATCCGCCGAACAGGTCACCGATGTTGTTACCGCCGCTACGCCCGGCCGCGTCGAACAAGTCGTTGAGGTTGAACTCAGCGCCGTCTCCGCCAAAGCCACCGGCGAAGTCGCCGCCGCCGCCGCCTCCGCCGTTGAATCGACGACCGAATCCGCCGCCGGCGAAGAGCCGACGGGTCTCGTCGTACTCCTTGCGCTTGGCCTCATCGGACAACACGCTGTAGGCCTCGGAGACCGCTTTGAACTGTTCGGCCCCGTCCGGGTTCTTGTCCGGATGCAGGTCGGACGCCAACTTGCGGTACGCCGTCTTGATGTCTTTCGCACTGGCGTCAGAGGAGACGCCCAACTCTTTGTAAAAGTCCTTTTCGACCCATTCTCGTTGAGCCATAGCGCGTCACCTCCTTCGCCTTCTTCGTGTCCTGCCGCCGTTATTTACCCGACGGCTCTGATTCTGCGTGCTGCTCACCCTCGTTCGCGTCGTTATCGCCGGTGTCGGCGGTCCCTGAGTCGCCGGCGACGGTGTCCACCACCCCGACCAGCGCGTGCCGTAGCACCTGCTCGCCGAGTTTGTAGCCGTGTCGCATCACGTTGCCGATCACGGGCTTGGAGCCCTCGCCGCCGTCGCCTTCATGCTGGACTGCCTCGTGCAGGGCCGGGTCGAAGTCGTCGCCCTCGGCACCGAATGCCGTCAGCCCCAGGCCGGTCAGCGCACCGACCAGTTTGTCGGCGACTGACTTCAGCGGGCTCGATTCCAGATCTCCGTGACTGCGTGCGCGGTCGAGATCGTCCAGCACGCCCAGTAATTGGCTCACCACAGCGGCTTTCGCCCGCTCGGCGGTCGCCTCCTGGTCGCGCAGTGCGCGCTTGCGGTAGTTGGCGTAGTCGGCTTGCACCCGTTGCAAATCAGCGGTCAGCTCAGCGACTTTTTCGTCGTTGGCAGTGTCCGTGCCGCCCGTGGCGGCTTCTGGTGCCGCCCCCGAAGGGGCGGCACCAGAAGTAACGTGACGTACTTCGCCGGTCTCGGGATCGATCCGCCGCTTGTCGGTGACGATTACCGGTTCTTCTGGAATGCCTTCGCTCACTGGCCCTCCTGGTCGTCGACCACCTCCGCGTCGACAACATCGTCGGCACCGCCGCTGCCGCCGCCGGCCTCGCCGCCACCGGCGGCTTGCTCGGACTGGGTGGCCTCGTAGATGGCCTGGCCGAGAGCCTGCGACTCCTGGCCCAGCTTCTCCATCGCCGTCTTGATGGCGCCGATGTCGGTACCGGCCAATGCTGTCTTGGCTTCCGCCACTGCGGCGTCCACCTTGTTCAGCGTGTCCTCGGGGACTTTGGAGCCGCCTTCGGCACTGCGCTGTTCAGCGACGAACTTCTCCGTCTGGTAGACCAGCGTCTCGGCCTGGTTGCGGACGTCTGCCTCCTCGCGCCGCTTACGGTCTTCGTCCGCGTGCGCCTCGGCGTCCTTGATCATCCGGTCGATCTCCTCCTTGGAAAGGCCGGAGCCCTCCTGGATTTTGATCGTGTTCTCCTTGCCGGTGCCCTTGTCCTTGGCCGTGACGTGCACGATGCCGTTGGCGTCGATGTCGAAGGTGACCTCGATCTGCGGGACACCGCGCGGAGCCGGCGGGATGCCGGTCAGCTCGAAGGACCCGAGCAGCTTGTTGTGCGAAGCGATTTCGCGCTCACCCTGGAAGACCTGGATCTGCACCGACGGCTGGTTGTCGTCGGCCGTGGTGAAGGTCTCCGACCGCTTGGTCGGGATCGTGGTGTTGCGCTCGATCAACTTGGTCATCACGCCACCCTTGGTTTCGATGCCAAGGCTCAGCGGCGTGACATCGAGCAGCAGGACGTCTTTGACCTCGCCCTTGAGCACACCAGCCTGCAGCGCGGCACCCACCGCGACGACCTCGTCGGGGTTGACGCCCTTGTTGGGCTCCTGGCCGCCGGTCATTTCCTTGACCAGTTCGGTCACGGCGGGCATCCGGGTGGAACCACCCACCAGCACCACGTGATCGATTTCGGATACCGCAATTCCGGCGTCCTTGATCACCGACTGGAACGGCTGCCGAGTGCGGTCGAGCAGATCCTGGGTGATCTTCTGGAACTCGGCACGGGTCAGCTGCTCGTCGAGGAACAGCGGGTTCTTGTCCGCGTCGACGGTGATGTAAGGCAGGTTGATCGAGGTCGATTGACTCGAGCTCAATTCGATTTTTGCCTTCTCGGCCGCTTCACGCAGCCGCTGCATCGCCATCTTGTCCTTGGTCAGGTCGATGCCGCTGGTGCCCTTGAACTTCTCGACCAGCCAGTCCACGACGCGCTGGTCCCAGTCGTCACCACCTAGGTGGTTGTCACCGGAGGTCGCGCGGACCTCGACGACGCCGTCACCGATCTCCAGCAACGAGACGTCGAAAGTGCCGCCACCAAGGTCGAAGACCAGGATGGTCTGTTCCTTCTCGCCCTTGTCGAGGCCGTAGGCCAGCGCGGCCGCGGTCGGCTCGTTGACGATGCGGAGCACGTTCAGACCGGCGATCTGGCCGGCCTCTTTGGTCGCCTGGCGCTGGGCGTCGTTGAAGTACGCCGGCACCGTGATCACCGCGTCGGCGATGTCCTCGCCGAGGTAGCTTTCGGCGTCGCGCTTCAGCTTCTGCAGAACGCGAGCACTGATCTCCTGCGCGGTGTAGTTCTTTCCGTCGATCTCCACCGACCAGTCAGTGCCGATGTGGCGCTTGACCGAGCGAATGGTGCGGTCGACGTTGGTCACCGCCTGGTTTTTGGCGGGCTGGCCGACCAGCACTTCGCCGTTGCGTGCGAACGCCACGACGGATGGAGTCGTCCTTGCGCCTTCTGAGTTTGCGACGACGACCGGGTCGCCACCCTCGAGAACTGCGACGACGGAGTTGGTGGTCCCGAGGTCGATACCGACCGCACGAGCCATAGTGAATCCTCCCTGATATTCGAGCTTTGTCTGCACTACGCTGAGTGAACTGCGCTCAACATTGCCGTCAACGGTGGTCCGCTGTCAAGCCGAGGTTGAGTCTGTACCACTCAAGGTTGTCACGAAGCTCAACGAGCCCACCCAGGAGTTTGTTCCCTAACGGTTGAGGCCGACATCACAGCGTGGGATAGTTTCGCCAATCAGCTCCCTCAGCGGTCGTGCCCGGCGCCGCAGCGTTGCCCGACGACGATAGGAATTCGATGCCTCCGCCGCCCAGCACGCCCGGACCTGCCGCGGACGGAAACGCCGCGTTCGCCCGCGAGGACGCCGGGTATCACCACGATCTGCGCCCCCGCCAGATACAGATGATCGCCATCGGCGGGGCGATCGGAACCGGCTTGTTCCTCGGTGCCGGCGGCCGGCTCGGGTCGGCCGGCCCCGGACTGTTCCTGGTCTACGCAATCTGTGGCGGCTTTGTCTTCCTGATCCTGCGCGCGCTCGGCGAGCTCGTGCTGCGCCGCCCGTCAGCCGGCTCCTTCGTGTCCTACGCCCGCGAGTTCTTCGGGGAGAAAGCGGCTTTCGTCGCCGGCTGGATGTATTTCCTCAACTGGGCGATGGCCAGCATCGTCGACTCCACCGCAATCGCCAACTACTTCCACTACTGGACAGCGCTGCAGTCCATCCCACAATGGGCCATCGCACTGGTCGCGTTGATCGCCGTCGTGTCGGTCAACATGATCTCGGTCAAGGCCTTCGGTGAATTGGAATTCTGGGCCGCGCTGGTCAAAGTGGTGGCGCTGACGACGTTCCTGGTTGTCGGGGCGGTCTTTCTGGTCGGTCGCTTCAAGGTCAACGGTCACGACACCGGACCGGGCCTGTGGACTCACCACGGCGGGTTCTTCCCGACCGGCCTGCTGCCGGTGGTGCTGGTCACCTCGGGTGTGGTGTTCGCCTACGCCGCCGTCGAACTGATCGGCACCGCCGCCGGCGAGACCGCAGAGCCGGAGAAGATCATGCCGCGCGCGATCAACTCGGTGGTGTTCCGGATCGCGGTGTTCTACGTCGGGTCAGTCGCGCTGCTGGCGCTGCTGCTGCCGTACACGGACTACAAGCACAACGAGAGCCCGTTCGTCACGTTCTTCTCTCGCGTCGGGTTCGGCGGCGCGGGCAGCATCATGAACGTCGTGGTGCTGACCGCCGCGTTCTCCAGCCTGAACGCCGGGCTGTATTCCACCGGCCGGATCCTGCGGTCGATGGCCGTCAACGGCAGCGCGCCCAAGTTCACCGGCCGGATGTCGAAGAACGGCGTCCCCTACGGCGGAATCCTGTTGACCTGCACGATCGGTCTCTTCGGCGTGGTGCTCAACGCGATCACGCCGAGCCAGGCCTTCGAGATCGTGCTCAACATCGCGGCCATGGGCGTGCTGGCGGCATGGGCGACGATCGTGTTATGCCAGCTTCGGCTGTACCGGATGGCCAAAGACGGGACGACGACCCGGCCGGTGTTCCAGATGCCGCTGGCGCCCTACAGCGGCTACGTGACCCTGGCGTTCCTGGCCGGTGTGGCCGTGCTGATGGCCTGCGACGCCGAGCAGGGCCCGTGGATCATCGCCGCGCTGGTGATTGCCGGGCCCGCGCTCACCGGCGGCTGGTTCCTGGTCCGCAATCACGTGCGCGCCGCGGCCGCCCAACTCGCCGAGCCGAGTGCAGACGTGGTTGAGCTGGCTCCGGAGTAATAGAGCAGGCGCTCTGTTATCGTGGCGGGATGCCCCGACCACGCGTCTACGAGCCTGACCAGGTTCTGGACGCGGTCGAGTCGCTGACCCTGGCATCCGGACCCGCCGCGGTCACCATCCGCGCGATCAGCGCCGCCGTCGGTGTCTCCAACGGCGCGCTTTACCACACGTTCGGGTCGCGGGCGGGCCTGATCGGCCGCGCCTGGCTGCGCGCAGGGCGACGGTTCCTCGACCTGCAGAATGCCCTGGTCGACCAGGCCCTGTCGGCGACCGGTCCGCAGGCGGCCATCGCTGCGGTGGTGGCCGCCGCCGATGCGCCGGTGGTATTCGCCGAGCGCTACCCGAACTCCTCGAAAGTGCTGTGGGCGGTATCCGCCGAGGAGTTGATCGCCTCGGACCCGCCGGAGGGTGTCGCCGCAGAACTCAGCGATCTGCATCGACTGCTGATCGGCTTGATGATTCGGCTCGCGGTCAACCTCTGGGACCGCAAAGACGCGGCCGCCGTCGACACGATCACCACCTGCATCGTCGACCTGCCGACCGCAATTGTGTTGCGCCGCAACGGCTTGGGTGACCCAACAGCCCGACAACAGCTGCGGGCAGCAGTACGTGCGGTCCTCGACACGGGAGCACCACCTGTCAAGAAAAGGAGAACATCGTGGGACTGAGCCTGAGCTACGAAGACAAGATCGCCGTCCTGGACCTGGGAGACGACGAAAATCGTTTCTCCCCTGAGTTTCTCGACCAAGTCAACGCGCACCTCGACGAGTTGGTCAGCTCGGATGCGCAGGGACTGGTGACCACCGGCGGCGCCAAGTTCTATTCCAACGGTCTGGACCTGGATTGGCTGACTGCCCACGGCGATCAGACCACCTGGTACGTCGGGCGGGTACAGGGCATGCTGGCTCGATTTCTCACCCTGCCGATTCCCACGTCGGCCGCAGTGGTCGGCCACGCCTTCGGTGCCGGAGCGATGCTGGCGCTGGCGCACGACTTCCGGGTGATGCGCTCCGACCGCGGCTACTTCTGTTTTCCCGAGGTCGACATCCGGATCCCGTTCACCCCCGGCATGGCCGCGCTGATCCAAGCCAAGCTCACGCCGCAGGCAGCGGTCGCCTCGATGACGACCGGACGGCGTTTCGGCGGCGACGACGCGATGCGCCTGGGCATCGTCGACACCGTCGCCGGCGAGGGCGCGGTGACGGCCGCGGCCGTCGACCTGCTGCGTCCACTCAACGGAAAGGACCAGGGCACGCTCGGCGCCATCAAGCAGACGATGTTCGGTCCCGCGGCGCAGGCGCTGACCACCAGTTAGTGGCGGCCGCGATCGCCCGCTCGAAGCGGTGAGCTTTTCGCCCGCCTCCGAGCGAAATCCGCTGGTGCTTTCGCTCGAAGGCGGGCAGATGGGATGCCGGCCCGAAATGCAGCTGAGGGTCGCGTAAGGCGCGCCCGGCTACGTTGATGTGATGGCCCCCAAAATTGCGACAGCCGAGAAAGTCGGCATTTCCGAGTTGCTCGATTTCGTCCGGCCACGACACCGGATGGTGCTGACCACTTTTCGCGCCGACGGATCACTGCAGAGTTCGCCGGTGACCGGCGGCGTCGATCAACAGGGCCGGCTGGTTGTCGCGAGCTATCCGCAGCGCGCCAAGAGCGCCAACATCAGGCGCACTCCCAAGGCCAGCGTGGTCGTGCTCTCCGACGAGTTCAACGGCGCGTACGTACAGATCGACGGAGACGCCGAGGTGATCGATGTTCCCGAGGCGGTCGAATTGCTCGTCGACTACTACCGTGCGATCGCCGGCGAGCACCCCGACTGGGACGACTACCGCAGCGCCATGCTGACCCAGCGCAAGTGCCTGATCCGGGTGACGCCGCAACGCTGGGGGCCAGTGGCCACGGGCGGCTTTCCGCCGGGGTAGCCAAACGTGCACGGCGCGTCACTGCCGTCACTTGCATTACCTCGTGCGTACGCTTGATTTGCGATGTTCCCGTTTGGCGTCAAGACCCCCGCAACGAGCGCCCGGCTACTGGCCGGCCTGGTGCTCAGCGCCGCCTTGCTCAGCGGATGTCACTCGACCACGCCCGGCAACCCGGTGGGCTCGCCCCGCTCGGGGCCCACCGAGCCGTCGTTTCCGAAAGCCAAGCCATCGATCCCCTCGCCGGCCCCGACGCGTCCCGCTCCCTCCAGCGGCACTCCGCCGGCCGGCGCAATTCCGTTGCCGCCCGACCCGAATGGCCGCGTCTTCATCGAGACCAAGTCCGGCCAGACCCGCTGCCAGATCGACAACGACAGCGTCGGATGCGAGGCGCAGTTCACCAATTCGCCGATGAAAGACGGCGAGCGCGCCAACGGGGTCAACATCACCGCCGGCGGCGACGTGCAATGGGTGCTGGGCAACCTGGGCGATATCCCCACGGTGACCATCGATTACGAAACGTACGACGCCGCCGGCTGGACCGTCGCGGCCAACGAAAGTGGCACCCGGTTCACCAACGAGCACACCGGCCACGGCATGTTCGTCAGCATCGAGAAGGTCGACACCTTCTAGACCCGGGAGCCGAGCCCCGCGATCAAGTTGATCGTGACAGCCAGGACCACCGCGCCGAGCAGATAAGACAGCAGCGCATGTCGCAGCACCGTCGCCCTGATCGCCGTCAACCCGATCTCGGTGTCGGAGACCTGGAATGTCATGCCGATGGTGAAGGCGAGATAGGCGAAATCGCGAAAGCGGGGCGGGTTCGGATCGTGAAAGTCGATGCCGCCCGGTTCACCTGAGTAATACAGCCGCGCGTAGTGCACGGTGAACAGGGTGTGCACCGCGAACCAGGACGCGGCGACGGTCAGGACCCCGACGATGGCGGCCTCCACCGCGCCGGTGCCGGCCAACTTCGATCCCGCGGCCACCACGTAACCGACACCGCCCAGGCTCGCGACGCTCGCTGTCAGAACGACCACGTCGGCGAGCCACCGGGTGGGGTCCTCGCGCGTCACCCATCGACACGTCTGCTCCGCATCCATTCCGCTCAGAATGCGCTCCGTCCACACCACATACAGCGCCGCCGCAGCCACCCAGCCGGCAAGTGCGAATCGCCAGCCGGCCGAGTTGCCCACCACGAGAGCAACGACGACACCCAGCGCCACCGAGACCAGGATCCGAGCCGCGACCGTGTCGCGGAAGAACTTCGCGAGGGAATTCACGATCCTGACCTAACCATCATCGGGGTCGGTCGGGTCAGCTCATCGAATAACGCGGTACCGCAGGTGGGCTACGCCCGGCGCTTCGAGTACCCGGTCGAGCTCGAGAGCCGGCCTGCCTGCCTCGAAGCCGTCCAGCAGCCGCTCGCCCGAGCCGAGGATGACCGGGCTCACCTGAAGGTCGATCTCGTCGACGATCCCGGCCGCGATCGCCTGCCTGGCACAGGAGGCTCCCCCCGCAATGGAAATCGGCGCGCCACCCGCGGCCTCGACGGCGCGGACATAGGCGGCCTCGATCCCGTCGGTGACGAAGTGAAACGTCGTCCCGCCCCGCAACTCGATCGGGTCATGCGGGTGGTGAGTCAGGACGAAGACCGGGCAGTGGTAGGGCGGAGTGTCACCCCACCATCCCTGCCAGTCCGAGTCGCCCCACGGCCCGCGGATCGGTCCGAACATGTTGCGCCCCATGATCGTTGCGCCCATAGCATCGAGCATTTCAGACTGCACCTGCCGATTGACCGGATGATCTCTGGCGGCGCCTCGGTGCCACTCGTGCAAGGTGATGCCGCCGAGCCCTCCCGGGTGTTCCAGACACTGACCGGGCCCTGCGACGTAGCCGTCGGCGGATATCGACATCGATAGATTCGTTCTACTCACCCCCAAACAGACTCCAGATCCAGTCGATACTCATCGCCGGCCTCTAAGCAGCTCGGCCTACGCTGACGCTCGTGGACTTTCGGGTATTCGTCGAACCGCAGCAAGGCGCCAGTTACTCCGACCAACTGGCGGTCGCGCAAGCCGCGGAATCACTGGGGTTTTCCGCGTTCTTCCGTTCCGACCACTACCTGGCGATGAGCGGTGACGGCCAGCCCGGGCCGACCGACTCCTGGGTGACGCTGGGCGGCATCGCCCGTGAGACGTCGACGATCCGGCTGGGCACCCTGGTCACCTCGGCAACGTTCCGCCACCCCGGCCCGCTGGCCATCTCGATAGCCCAGGTCGACGAAATGAGCGGCGGCCGCGTCGAATTCGGAATAGGTACCGGCTGGTTCGAGAAGGAGCACCTGGCCTACGCGATCCCGTTCCCGCCGCTGCGCGAGCGCTTCGCCCGGCTCACCGAGCAACTCGAGCTGATCACCGGCCTGTGGGCCGCCCCGCTCGGTGAGACGTTCGACTACGCGGGAACGCATTACGCCGTCAACAACTCACCCGCGCTACCCAAGCCCGTGCAGCGGCCGCATCCGCCGATCATCGTCGGCGGATCAGGAGCCACCAAGACGCCGCGGCTGGCCGCCACCTTCGCCGACGAATACAACGTGCCGTTCGAGCCACTGGACACCATCAGCACGCAGTTCGACCGGGTCCGTGCGGCCGTCGATGCGGTCGGCCGGCCCGCCGATTCGATGACCTACTCGGCAGCCTTCGTGGCGTGCGCCGGGCGCGACGAGGCCGAGATCGCCAAGCGGGCCGCCGCGATAGGACGCGACGTCGAGGAGTTGCGGTCGAATTCACCCCTGGCCGGCACGCCGAATCAGATCGTCGATCAGCTCGGCCCCTACGCCGAGATCGGCCTGCAGCGGGTGTATCTACAGCTGCTGGACATGTCTGACCTCGAGCACCTCCAGCTTTTCGCCGACGAGGTGCAGCGAAAGCTCTGACGTAATATCGGGGCGTGACTGGCGTTCCGGACGACCCGAGCGAGCGGCCGACCCAGATGGCCGATTACGGCTTCGACGGTCCGCCGCCGGTGCTCGAGCAGGCGCCCGACGGCGCGCCCAAGCCCTGGTATCGCAATCGGGTGCTGCTGGCGCTGTGGGCGCTGATGGCCGCACTACTGCTCGCCCTGGTCATCTACGGCATCGTCGAGTTGTCCCGCGGCGGCGGCGAGACCGGCGGCCCGGCTACCACCCGCTCGTCCACCACGACCACCCCCTCGTCCCTTACAACGCCGACGACCACCCCGTCGACCACCATCGAGGCACCGCCGCCGCCCGAGCCGCCCGACACCCCCGAACAAACACCTCAAGAGGCGCCGCCGCCGGCGAACGGCTCCCCCGCCCCGGCCGAGCCGCCGCAACACCAGCACCATCACCCACACATCCCGTCGACAATCCCGTTGCCGCACACGGTGATCACGCTGCCGCACGGTTTCTGACCTGCGGCCGCTGTGACGTCGGCAGGATCCACGACTAGCATGGGCGCACGTGACCGGCAACGAACCTCCCGAGGACCCCAGCGAAGCGCCGACCGGCTACTACGCCTCCGACAGCCAGGAGGAAGGGGATCCCGAGCGGAAGACCCCGTGGTACCGCAGACCGATCATCTCGCTGACCGTGGCCGGGTGCGCCCTCATCCTGGTCGGCGTCGGGCTGTACTACCTCGCCGACCAGACGCAGGGAACCAGCGAGACCACGGTGACCCCTACGTCTCCGACGACGTCCACCCCGGCGCCCACGACTCCTACCCAAGTCGGCACGACCACCGAGCCGGCCGCCCCGCCGCCGACGACGACGACGACGACTGAGCCGACCACCACCACGCCGACGACGACAACGACGCCCCCCGCCGAGGGCCATCGCCATCACCACCACCATGACGGCGGGACGCCGTAGCAGTGATCGGCAACCGGCCGTCTTACGGTGCTTACTCGAGCACTGACGAAACGGAGCGGTTCAGCGTCGGCGAATCTCCGTCGGCGTGGTACCTCAAGCGGTGGGTCCTGGCCCTATGGGGCCTGGCAGTGATCACGCTGATCGCGGTCATCATCTACGGCCTGCTCGTCCTGGCGCGGGGTAACGGCGGCAGCTCACCGGCGCCCACCACCACGCGGCCATCGACGCCCGCGTCGTCACCCACCACCACGCCCTCCACGGCGCCGTCGACCACCGAGCCGACCACCGAGCCAACCACGACGACCAGCGAAGTGACCATCGACCCGTACCCACCCAGCGCGAGTTCGACGCCGCAGCATCCTCGCCACCACTGGAGGAGCAACTTGCCCCCGATACCCCCGATACCCCCGATACCGCACTTCTGAGTCGACGACGCTTCGGTGGGCATGGAGCGCGGCGCCAGCCAACTTAGGGCATCCTTCGTCGCGGTAGCCCCATCGGGGATGTCACTATGAGCAGGCTTACACGGCTTGAGCAGGTGCAGTAGTTAAGTTACCGGCGAGTAGCATTGATGTGGTTACCCGTCAGTAACAATGGATTTGGGGAGATGCTCCGGTGCACACGCAGATGCTGATCAGACTGATTGTCGGACTGGGCGGAACGGCGATCATCGCTTTGCTCGCCGTGCGCCGGGTGCTGTGGCTATTCAAACTCGTACGTTCCGGTACGTCGGTCACCGGCCGCACCGACAATGTCGGGTCTCGGGTCTGGGCGCAGATCTCCGAGGTGTTCGGCCAGCGCAAGCTGCTGAAGTGGTCGGTGCCCGGGGTGGCGCACTTCCTGACGATGTGGGGCTTTTTCATCCTCATCACGGTCTACATCGAGGCCTACGGCACCCTTTTCGTGCCGAACTTCCACATCCCGATCGTCGGCCGGTGGGACGCGTTGGGCTTCCTGCAGGACTTCATCGCGCTGGGCGTGCTGGTCGGTATCACAACCTTCTCGATCATCCGCTTGCGCTCTAAACCCAAGGAGTACGGCCGTTCGTCTCGGTTCTACGGCTCGCACACCGGTGGCGCCTGGCTGATCCTGTTCATGATCTTCCTGGTCATCTTCAGCTACTCGATCTTCCGTGGTGCCGCCGTGAACACCGGAAACTTCCCCTACGGCTGGGGTGCCTTCTTCTCGCACGGTATGGGCGTGCTGATGCACCCGCTCGGCACCACGGCCAATGAGTGGATCGAGACGTTCGCGCTGCTCGCGCATATCGCCGTGGCCCTGTTCTTCCTGCTGATCGTGCTGCATTCCAAGCACCTGCATATCTTCCTGGCGCCGATCAATGTGACCTTGAAGCGCTTGCCCGACGGCCTGGGTCCGCTGCTGCCGATCGAGGCGGACGGCAAGCCAATCGACTTCGAGAACCCGCC
>JAVHWH010000362.1:0-6785 GCA_032159915.1 Mycobacterium sp. | reverse complement strand
TGTCCGGAACATCGGACCGCCCGTCGTCAGGAGCAGCTATGCCGCAGATCCTCCGTCCAGGAATCACCGCCGGCATTGCGCTCGCCGGCGCGAGCTTGATCGCCGTCACGCCGGCGGCCGTCCCGGGGCCTGACGTGCAGCACCGCTCGGTGCAGCTCGTCGACGTCGACCATGGCGTGATCCCGTTCCCAGAGGTCGACTACAACGACATGGTCGCCAACACCACAGCCAACTGGAACGGGCTGATGGACATGTTCGACCACACCACCGCGATCTATTCACTACCCGACGCGGTCTACACGCAGGGCCTGACGCAGGTGTTCAACGACTTGTCGACAGAAGTGCAGGAGCTGGCGAAGTATTCAGCGGCGTTGTCGGTCTACGACGCAGCGGTGGCGGCGCAGCATGGTGCGCTGGATCCGACTGGGCCTCTTCCCCCCATTCCCACCTTTCCCGACCTTTACAACGACCCGGTACTGAACCCGGTATCGGCATTGACCTTGCTCATCCAGAACAGCCTCAGTTCGGGTTTTGGCGCGAATGCCGCCGAGGTCGGTTGGACCGGGATCTATCAGAACATGCTGCCGTCCATCAACGACATCAACACCCAATTCGGCGGAATATCAACGCAGTTTGAAAATCTGTTGTCTGGTGGCACCTTCTCGATGAGCGCGATCAACACCGACTTCACCAACATCGGGACGGACCTGACGACGGTCGAGAAATTCTTGTCTCTGGCGCCCACCACGCTGCTGAACGACTATCTCAACGGCTACCCGGTGGAGTCGTCGGCCGCGGATCCGATCGCCGGCGTCGTTCCGTCCATTGGCGACGCCTACACACTGAACGCGCCCTTTAACGCAGGCGACAACGTATCGATTACTCCGGAATTCGGTCTGCTCAGCAACCCGTTCGCCGCGTTTACGACCGATACCAGTGGCTTCGGGGACGGCCCCTCGTCGACCTTCCTGGGCAGTTCACCGCTGGAAACCGGCACACTGGCGGCCCTATTGCAGACCGAGCAAACTCTCTCCGACGAACTGCTGACGGTGACGTCGACGGTCCCCGGCAGCGGGGTGACGGCTCCGGATCCGACTGGAATTCTGACCATCTTGGGCCCGGACACCTTGACCTTCCAACTGGACCTGGCGCAGATACCTGTCATCGGCGACGTAATCACCTTCATCAATACGACCGTCACTCCCGCTCTCAACGGCGCCTTAACGACTGTCATCGAAACAACTAACACTCTCATCGGCACCGTTAATGACGGGGTTGACGCTTTGAGCACATTGCTCACCAATACCGTCAACCCCTTCATAGACCTTGCCAACGTATTCGCGGACCTGATCGGGGAAAGCATCAGCCCGGTAACCGTAGATATTCCCACCATTCCCACCATCCCGCTTTCCGATATTCCAAGCATCCCGAGTATTCCGACTCTGGTCGGCGATACTTTCAACCTGCCTGGTATCACGGAACCTGGAGTGCCGGCATACGTCATGGATCTCGCGCACAACGAGATGGCGATCCTGGGGAGCATCGCGGGCATCGCCGCGCCGGTCACCGGGACGGTGAGCAGCGCAGACATCGGCAACTTCCTGGCCGAAAACCCGATCATGAACCTCGGCACCATCTTCGATTCCACGCTGGCGAGCATCTTCGCGGGCACGCCGCTCACCTTCACGTCCACGTTGCCGCTCGATTGGACGAACCTGGTGGCGGAAAGCCTGCAGAGTTTGTTCACCGCATCCTGAGCCGGGAGGAGGCGAATACTCCGGCGGGTCCGCCCGCCGGAGTATTCGTGTCAAGACTTGATCGCTCGCAGGCAATCTCGGGCGATCGCCAGCTCTTCGTTGGTGGGGATCACCAGCACGGCGATCGGCGAGCTGTCGGTGGAAATGCGTCGTGGGCCCGTGGTAGACGACATGTTTCGCGTGTCATCGACCTCGATGCCCAAGCCGGTCAGCCCGCTCAGCGCGTCCACCCGCACGCCCGCGGCGTTCTCTCCGACGCCGGCGGTGAAGCTGATCGCATCAGTTCGGCCCAAGATCGCCAGGTATCCGCCAACATACTTGCGTAGCCGATGAATGAAGACGTCGTAGGCCAGTTGCGCTGCGCTGTCGCCCTTGTCGATGCGCTCACGAAGTCGGCGGAAGTCGCGGTCGCCGGCCAGCCCGAGCAGGCCGGCATGGTGGTTGAGCATCGACTCGATGTCCTCGACACTCATCTCGGCCTCGCGATGCAGGTAGCCGACCACGCTGGGGTCGATGTCACCGCTGCGGGTGCCCATCACCAGGCCCTCCAACGGCGTCAGACCCATCGACGTGTCCACCGGACGACCGCCGGCGATCGCCGACGCGGACGCACCGTTACCCAGGTGCAGCACAATCTGATTCAGCTCATTGCACGGCCGCTCCAAAAACGCGGCGGCTTGTTCACTGACGTAGCAGTGCGAGGTCCCGTGAAATCCGTACCGCCGGATATGCCACTTCTGCGCCAGCTTCCGGTCGATGGCATAGGTCGCCGCAGCTGCCGGCAGGTCGTGGAAGAAGGCGGTGTCGAACACCGCGACGTGCGGCACGTCGGTCAGCATTCTGCGGGCCATCTCGATGCCTTGCAGGGCGGGCGGATTGTGCAGTGGAGCCAGTGCCGACACCTTCTCCAGTTCGGCGATGACTTCATCGTCGACGACGGTCGGGCGATAGAACACCGCCCCGCCGTGCACCACCCGATGCCCGACGGCCGCCAACCCGCAGGCGTTCAGGTCGATGCCCTCATCGGACAGACTCTCGAACGCGGCCTGCAGCGCCGAACCATGATCGGCGATCGGCGATGACGGCTCACCGATTTGGTCCACGGTGCCATCGGCCAGTGACTCACCCGAATCCGGTTCGAGCAGCTGGTATTTCAGCGACGACGAACCGGCGTTGAGGACCAGCACTGTGTTAGTCATCAGCTGCCCTGGGCCTGGATTGCGGTGATCGCGACCGTGTTGACGATGTCTTCGACGAGTGCGCCGCGGGACAAGTCGTTCACCGGCTTGTTCAGGCCTTGCAGAACCGGGCCGATCGCGATGGCGCCGGCACTGCGTTGCACCGCCTTGTACGCGTTGTTGCCGGCGTTCAGGTCGGGAAAAATCAGCACGGTGGCGTGGCCGGCCACCGGTGAGCCGCGCATCTTGGTGGCCGCGACCGAGGGCTCGACGGCGGCGTCGTATTGGATCGGTCCCTCGACCAGTAGCTGCGGGGCTCGGCTGCGCACCAAACCGGTTGCCTCCCTTACCTTATCGACGTCGGCTCCGGATCCGGACTCACCGGTGGAGTAGGAGAGCATCGCGACCCGTGGCTCGATACCGAACTGCGCCGCCGTCTGCGCAGCGCTGATCGCGATGTCGGCGAGCTGCTCGACCGTCGGATCGGGAACGATCGCGCAATCTCCGAAGGCCAGAACCTGACCCGGCAGGCACATCAGGAACACACTGGACACCGTCGAGATGCCGGGCGCGGTGCGGATGATCTCGAAGGCCGGGCGGACGGTGTGGGCGGTGGTGTGCGATGCGCCGGACACCATGCCGTCGACATGGGAGTTGTGCACCAGCATGGTGCCGAAATAGGACACGTCATGCATGATCTCCCGCGCCTGTTCGACGGTGACACCCTTATTGGCGCGCAGCTGGGCGTACTGCTCGGCGAACTGGTCGCACAGATCGCTGGTTCGCGGATCGAAGACGGCGGCGTCATCCACGTTGACCCCGAGTTCGGCTGCGCGGGCTCGGATCTGGTTCTCGTCACCGAGAATGGTCAGGTCGGCGATTCCGCGCTGCAGGACTCGTCCGGCGGCCTTGAGGATCCGGTCGTCGTCGCCCTCAGGCAGCACGATGCGCTTGCGATCGGATCGGGCTCGTTCGCGCAGCTGATAAGTGAACATCTGCGGTGTGGTCACCTTGGGAATCGGAATAGCCAACTGGGCCAGTAGGTTTGCTAGATCGACGTGCTTCTCGATTAGCTGTAGTGCGGTGTCGATTTTCCGCTGCGACAACGCGGTGACCCGGCCGCGGGCCGACCCGACGGCGGTGGCGGTGTCGAACGTGCCCAGGGCGGTAGCGATGATCGGCAGTCGCAGCCGCAACCCCGCCACCAGCGCTCCGGTTGACTTATGCAAGTCGAATCCGCCGTTGAGGATGATGCACGCCAACGACGGAAAACCCTCGGCGGCATGGGCGCTGGCCACAGCGAGCACGACGTCCGAGCGGTCGCCGGGCGTCACCACCGCCACTGCCTCGCCCAACCGCTCCAGCACATGATCGGCCGTCATACCGGCGACGACGACGCCCATCACCTCACGGCTCAGCAGTGCGGTGTCCCCGCTGAGCAATGTGCCCTCCACCGCGACCTGAAGATCGGCGACTGTCGGTGCCACCAGGAGCGGCTCGTCGGGCACGGCATACGTTGTCGGCTCGAGTGTTCGCAGCGCCTCGGCGATCGACGTCAATTGTTCTGGGTCGCAGCGATTAGCGATGACCGCGGCGGTGTGGGCATGTTGGGCGTTCAACTCCGCCAGGCACACCTCGACGGCGTGGACGACCTGCTCCGCGGTACGGCCCTTGGCCCGGATGGCCAGCACCACCGGCGCGCCGAGGTTGACCGCGATGCGGGCGTTGACGCCGAGTTCGGCGGGGCTGGCGACGTCCGTGTAGTCGCTGCCGACGATGACCACCGCGTCGCACTCGTTCGCCATCGCGTGATAGCGCTCGACGATGTCGTCGATTGCGCCGTCACGGTCGGCGTGCAGCTGCTGGTAGTCGACACCGAAGCAGCGCTCGTAGGGGAGGTCTGCGGTGCTATGCGCCAGCAACAGATCCAGAATGTAGTCGCGGTCCTCATCCGATCGCGTAATCGGCCGGAAGACACCAATTTTGGCCACCGTGGCGGTCAGCCTGTGCAGGATGCCCAGGGCAATGGCCGACTTGCCGCTGTCGCCCTCCGGCGCCGCGATGTAGATGCCGGCCGGCTGTGGCGAACGGGAGGCAGGCACGCTGCGATTCAGCCGAGCCGTCGCAACCGGGGCTCGAGATCCCTCTGGAACAACTCCAAGAATCGGCGCTGGTCGTGACCGGGCGCGTGGAAGACCAGATGGTTGAGGCCCCACTCGACATAGTCCTTGACCTTGGCGACCGCCTCGTCGGGATCGGACGCCACGATCCATCGCTTGGCGACCTGTTCGATCGGCAGCTCGTCGGCGGCCTTCTCCATCTCAAGCGGGTCGTGGATGCTGGTCTTTTGTTCGGCCGTCAGCGACAGCGGCGCCCAGAAACGGGTGTTTTCCAGTGCCAGTTCCGGATCGGTGTCGTAGGAGATTTTGATCTCGATCATCCGGTCGACGTCGTCGGGGTTCTTGCCCGCGGCCTCCGCACCCTCGCGCATGGCTGGGATCAGCTTGTCCTTGTAAAGCTCCTCGCCCTTACCGGAGGTACAGATGAAGCCGTCTCCCGCGCGGCCCGCGTACTTGGCCACCTGCGGCCCGCCCGCGGCGATGTAGATCGGGATGCCGCCCTCTGGCACGTCGTAAATCGAGGCGCCCTTGGTGTGGTAGTACTCGCCTTCGAAGTCGACCCGGTCGCCCAGCCACAGCTCGCGCATCAGCCGCACCGATTCGCGAAGGCGTGCGTAGCGTTCTTTGAACTCCGGCCATTCCCCCTCGTAGCCGGTGGCGATCTCGTTGAGCGACTCCCCGGTGCCGACCCCGAGGAAGATCCGATTCGGGTACAGGCAGCCCATGGTCGCGAAGGCCTGCGCGATCACCGCCGGGTTGTAGCGGAACGTCGGCGTCAACACCGACGTGCCGAGCTGCAATCGCTGGGTGCGTTCTCCGACCGCTGTCATCCAGGCCAACGAGAACGGCGCATGCCCGCCCTCGTGCCGCCATGGCTGGAAGTGGTCACTGACCGTCGCGCTGTCCATGCCGTGCGCCTCAGCGGCGACCGCCAGCTCGACGAGTTCCCTCGGGGCGAACTGCTCCGCCGATGCCTTGTATCCAAGTTTGAGTTCAGCCACGCTTTGTTTCTACTCCACCACCTCCGCGCGCGACCCGCTGCCTAGACTCGAGAACATGGCTCCGGTGTTAAAAGCCGTCACCGAACACGTGCACCTCGCCCAGGGCGGGGCGGTCAACTGGACGCTCATCACCGACGAACGCGGAGTCATGCTCATCGACGCCGGCTATCCAGGCGACCGCGAAAACGTCCTCGATTCGCTGCGGCAACTGGGACACGAGCCCGGTGACGTCCGCGCCATCCTTCTGACACACGCCCACATCGATCACCTCGGTTCGGCGATCTGGTTCGCCAAGACCCACCGCACCCCGGTCTACTGTCACGCCGACGAGGTCGGCCACGCCAAGCGGGAGTACCTGGAGCAGGCCTCGCCGATCGATGTTGCGATGAACCTGTGGCGACCCCGCTGGGCGCGGTGGACCGCCCACCTCGTTCGCGACGGCGGATTGAGCCGCGAAGGCATCCCCAGCACGCAACCGCTGACCCCAGAGGTGGCCTCAGGCTTGCCCGGCAGTCCGATGGCCATCCCGACGCCCGGTCATACCGGCGGGCATTGCTCATATCTGGTCGACGGCGTGCTGGTCAGCGGCGACGCACTGGTCACCGGACATCCCTTAGTGGCGCGAAGCGGCCCCCAACTACTGCCTGAGTTGTTCAGCCGCGACCAGGACGGCTGTATCCGCAGCCTCGCGGCACTCGCACTGTTGGATACCGAGATACTGCTGCCCGG
>JAVHWH010000352.1:0-10431 GCA_032159915.1 Mycobacterium sp. | reverse complement strand
CGCGTCTTGCGGCGCTGGGCTTCGCGACCGGTCGCAATGTCGTGCACGCACTCATTCTGCAGCATGCGCCACGCTCGCTGACAGATATCAGCCAAAAGTCACCTGCTCGGGTCAGATTTTCGCATGCGCGTGACAATGTCGCGGGTTTTCGTTGTCATTTGTCAGCGAGCATGCTAGATCTAGATTCGCACGCTGTGGTGGTGAATCGCGTCGAGTCAGGCAGGAGCGGGCGTTAATGAACACCAAAGGGCAACGCATCCTGCTATGGACAGCGCCGCCGGCGGTAGCCCTCTTTGCGCTGGCTTACCTTGTCTTTCCGGTGTTCTCCCCGCCGCTGTCCCCGACGTTGACGCCGGACCAAGTGGCGGCGTTCTTTCGGGACAACGTCACGGGCATCCTTGGCGTAGCGATCCTGTGCAATCTCATCGCGTGCTCACTGGTTCCGCTGTTCGCGGTGACGGCCGTGCAGATGTCCCGGGCCGCCACCTCGAGCCCAGTCCTGACCTACGCGTACGTAATCTGCGTCGGCGTCGGCACGACAGCGTTCATCCTCGCCGACTACTGCTGGGGCATGGCCGCTTTCAGACCTGACCGCGACCCGCAGCTGGTCAGTCTGCTCAACGACATGGCCTGGTTCTTCTTCATCGCGCCGGTCGGCACGATCATGGTGCAGAACCTGTGCTTCGCGTTGAGCGTGTATCTCGATGACCGTCCAGAGCCGGTCTTCCCGCGCTGGGTGGCGCACTTCAACGTCGGGACAGTGGTGCTGCTGGCCCCCAGCGCTTTTTCCATCCTCTACAAAACGGGCCCACTGGCCTGGAACGGCCCGCTGTCATTCACCCTGCGGCTGACGACCTTTGCGGTCTACATCGCGGTGATGTTTTGGGCGCTGCTGCGCGCTGTCAGAAATCAGGGAGACGATCGCGTGGTTCTCGCGTGAGTCGCGGCGAAACGTCGTGGCGCACGAGCCGCAAACTCGACCAGTGGATCGCATTCTGGAGCGTGCCATTCTTCTTCACCCTGTTCGGACTGGTGTTCGTGCCGCTGAGTTGGATGATGCCGCCGCGATCGCCACAGATCAGCATGCCGCACATCGTCGACTTCATGCAGTCCCACAACCTGCTCATCGCATGCGTGATCCTCACGCTGGCTTACGGGCTTGCTCCGGTCTCGAACGCCTGCTATCTCATCCAGGTCAAGCGAATGTCGGTCAGTCCTGCGTTCCGCTACTCGATGATGATCGGCGCCGTCACCGGCGCGATCGTCGGCATGCTGTTTCCGATGTTCTGCTTCGGCCTTGGCGCATTCCGTCCCGGATACCGCTCCGCGGTCTTGACGATGCTCTACGACTTCGGCTACCTGGCATTCATCGGCTCGCTCGGTTGCTTCTGCGTGATGTGGATGGCCTTCGGTCTGGCCATCATCCTCGACGAAAACCGCATTCTGCCAAAGTGGTTGGGTTACTACACGGTTTGGCAGTACGTGACGGAGCTGATGGCCGCGCCGGTCTGGATCGCGAAATCAGGCCCCTTTGCCTGGAACGGCTTGATGACTTTCTGGTTCGCCATGATTCTGTACGTCTCGTGGCAGTTCCTCGTGTACATCTGCATCTACCGGGCGATCAAGAATCAGCCCGAGGCCGAACTCGACAACGCCTGGGCTGACCTCCGTCCCACCGTTGCCCCCGCGAAGTCCAGCGCATGACCGACGTCGCTCGAGGCTCGACCCCCCAGGTCGACAAGCCTGTCCGCGCTGGGGCGCGCGGACACGTCCCCGGCGACTCGAGCATGTGGTTCTTCGTCATCGGTGACTTGCTGATCTTCGGCGGCTACTTCGTTGGATACATGTATTACCGGGGGCGTAATCATGAACTGTTCCTCGCTGGCCAGGCGCAGCTCAATCTAGACATCGGCACCGTCAACACCATTGTGCTGCTGACCAGTTCACTGTTTGTGGCACTCGGCACCGCCGCGGCGCGGGTCGGCAACAGGGGGGAATCGCTGCGACGCTTCTGGATGGCGCTGGCCTTCGGTGCCGCGTTCCCGATAGTCAAGCTGTTCGAGTGGATTCCAGAAATCAGCCGCGGCCTGACCCCGGGAAAAGACCTGTTCTTCATGTACTACTACGTGATGACCGGCCTGCACCTGTGCCATGTCGCCCTCGGGTTGGTCGTGATCTGCTTCATCATCCGCAACGTGAAAGAATCTGTTGCGCCGAAGATTTCGTTCGTCGAGACCGGCGCCACCTACTGGCACATGGTCGACGTGTTGTGGCTGGTCCTATTCGCCTTGCTCTACTTGATGAGGTAACCCATGACCGCGCTGATCCGCAATCCGTTGACGATCGTGTGGGCGCTGCTCACGACGGTCACCATCGCGTCGTCGTTGATCGCCCTCGACGGCGGAGCATCGCATCACATCAACACCACGGTCACCACTGCCGTGTTGCTGATCGCCGCGGTCAAGACGTTCCTGGTGATCTGGCATTTCATGGAGGTCCGCCGCGCACCCCTCTGGCTCAAGGCCACCACCAGCGGCTGGGTGCTAGCGCTCTTTGCGCTGCTGCTGACCTTCTACTTCGCGAGTCTCTGATCCGTCGACGACGGCTGCCTACTGATGCTGAAAGTCGTTCAGCCGGGCAGCTTTTGCGCCAGCTCCCACGCCGTCTCGGCCATACTACGATAACGTTCGCGATATTCATCGGTGCCGGCCCGCGAATCAGCCGCGTTGCCTTCCACGCCCCGACGCCATACCCCAGCGGTGATCGAGGCCAGCCGGAACATCGAAAACACCACAAACACGTCGAGCGATTCCGGAAGCTCCCTGCCGGCATGCCGGCAGTAGCTGTCCAAGAAGGCCTGCTGGCCGGGAAGCCCAGTGCCACTGAGATCTTCATCGAGGACACCGCTTCTGCCCCCCGGTCCGCCCGGCACGTAGTACGTCACACAGAAATATCCCAAGTCGGCCAAGGGGTCACCGATTGTCGACAGCTCCCAGTCCAACACCGCCACCACCCGCGGCTCGGTCGGGTGAAGCAAGACATTGCCGAGTCGATAATCGCCGTGCGCGATGCACGCCGAAGTGTCATCGGGTGGCAAGTGCTCCGGCAGCCACGCCGCCAGCAGATCCATCGCCGGCATGTCTTCCATGCGCGCGGACTGCCACTGCCGGGTCCACAATGCCACCTGGCGCTGCATATACCCTTCCGGCCGACCGAAGCCCTCGAGTCCGACTGCGCGCCAATCCACCCGGTGCAGCGCCGCAAGCACCCGCGCAAGATCCTGGTAGACGGCCGCGCGATGAGCGGGCGTCTCCTCGCGCAGCACTCGGTCCGGGAAGACCCGCCCCGCAACGTAGTCCATCACGAAAAAGGCTGTGCCGAGCACGGATTCGTCGTCGCAGAGCAGGTGCATGCGCGGCACGGGTACGTCCGTGTCGGTCAGCGCGGCCATGACTCGGTACTCGCGCTCGACCTCGTGCGCCCGCGGCAACAATGTGCCCGGCGGCTTCTTGCGCAGCACGTACTCGCCGCCCGCGGTGTGTAGATGAAACGTGGGATTGCTCTGGCCACCTTGAAACTGGCGAACTTCCAGTTGACCGTCGAACCCCGGGAGCCGACCGCGCAGGAAGCGCGCCAGGCCGGCCTCGTCGAAACGATGCGCAGGCAGAACCGGGACCAGCTCTGCCATGCCCGCCATTTGTCGCCCCTTGTCGCAAAGGATATCTGGGAAACCCTACCGAGGAGGCTAGTGTCCGGCTATGGACATTTCCTGCGCGTTCGCCACCTCATCGGACACCCCGGCTCAGGTAGAACTGGCGGAGTCGCTGGGCTACCGGCGAGCCTGGCTTTACGACTCCCCTGCCCTGTATCCCGATGTCTGGATGATCCTGACCCGATGTGCCGAACGCACCTCGCGCATCGGCCTGGGTCCGGGCGTGCTCGTGCCCAGCCTGCGGCACCCCATGGTCAACGCGGCCGCGATCGCTGAACTCGTCGATCAGGCGCCGGGCCGGGTGTCGGTGGCCGTCGGGTCCGGATTCACCGGGCGGTTCTCGTTGGGTAAGCGGCCGCTGCCGTGGCGGCAGGTCGCCGACTACGTCCGCTGCCTGAAGGCGCTGCTGGCCGGCGAGACCGTTGAGTGGGATGGTGCCAAGATCCGCATGATGCATCCCTCCGGGTACGGGGCGCAGCGACCTGTTGACGTGCCGATTCTGATCGGGGCGGACGGCCCGAAGGGGCTCGCGGTGGCGGCCGAACTCGGCGACGGCGTGTTCTCGGCTGCCGTACCGCAACCCGACGCTGTGGACGCGGCCGACTGGCGGGCGCTGCTGTCTTTTGGCACCGTGCTCGACGACGGCGAAGATCTGGCGTCCGCACGCGTCGTCGACGCGGCAGGTCCCGGCGCGGTGGTGATGTATCACGCCGTGTACGAGCGCGGCGGAGCGGCGGCGGTCGACGGGCTGCCCGGCGGGCGGGGGTGGCGTGAGGCGGTCGAGGCGCAACCCGAAGACGAGCGCCATCTCTCGATCCACGAGGGACACCTGGTGCGAGCCAACGCGCGTGACGAACCGTATGTCGCCGACCTCATCCCGATGGCCAGCGCAGCGTCACTGACCGGGACGGCCCAACAGGTGGCGGAGTGGGTCGGCGGGCTCGCCGCAGTAGGTGTCACCGAAGTCGCCTACCAGCCGGCGGGGTCCAACATCGAGCGTGAGTTGCGCGCCTTCGCATCCGCTACCGGCATCACCGGTTGAGCATTACGGTGTGGAAATGATCGCCAAGATAGTTGTGACGGCGCTGCTCGCCGCAATGCTGGGGTTCGCCGGCTTGATCAAGGTGATCGGTGTCGCGCAGTCGCTGACCATCCGCGATCACCTCGGCGTCAACCCGGTCCAGTGGCGGATGATCGGGGCACTGGAACTCGCCGCTGTCGTGGGCGTGTTGATCGGCTTGTCCTGGCCGCCGATAGGCGTCGCAGCCGCTATCGGTTCGGCTCTGCTCTTGTTGGGAGCCATTGGATTTCACGTACGGTCTTCCGACAGCGTAGCTGACACGGCTCCCGCGGTCATCGGTGTGGGCCTGGCCGTCGCCACCGCCATCCTGCAGTCCGGGTAATCGGCGCAGCCGACCCGCGCTGACGGCGAAAGTCGGTTATTTCGAACCGAGTTCGTCCTCGTACTTCTTCGCCATGTGGGCCACGGCGTCGATTTGCGACTGCGCCAGGCCTTCACGCACTTCGCTGGCGCGCGCTGCGGCATCCAGTGTGGGCTGCGCCTGGCCCTGGAAATGCGGCATCACTTCGGCGGCGAACAATTCGGCTGAGCGTTTGGTCGCTGCCGGGTTGGCCCACTCGTGGCCCATCTGCAGCATGCAACCGAACCCGCCCGACTGATCCCACATCCGCTGCACCTGTTCGCGCGCTCGCTCCGGGGTGCCGATCACCCCGGCGCCGTTGTCATTGATCACATCGATCATCTCGTCGATCTGCTCGCCGGGCATGGTCATTTGCGGGAACGCGGCCACCTTCTGGAAGTACCGAAACCACGACGCCAGACCGAACTTGACGTCCTCACGGGCCTGCTTGTCGGTTTCGGCCACGTGGAACGGTCCGACCAGACTCCAGTTCTTGCGGTCGACGGTCGTACCGAATACCGCCGCGCGCTCTTCGACGATGTCCCAGTGATACTGCAGCGCGTTGAAGCCCTCGACGGTCAGCGTCGCCCCGATCGACAGCAGACCGATGCCATGCCTGCCGGCCAGTCGGGCGCCGGTCGGCGAGGCGACCGCTGCCACCGCAAGCGGGATACCGCCTTCGGAGTACGGGGCAAGTTGCAGGCGGGCGTTATGTAGTTCGTGCGTCGGGGTTTTCGCCGACACCGTCTCCCCTCGCAGCAGCCGCACCACGATGTCGAGGTTGGTGTCGAGCAGTTCCCGGGTGTCGGTCGGGGTCAGGCCGATCATCGCTGAGTCGCTGGGCAGCGAGCCGGGTCCGACCCCGCCGATCACCCGGCCGCGGGTGAGGTGATCGAGCATCATCAACCGGTCGGCGACCCAGAGCGGGTTGTGGTAGGCGAGCGATATGACGCCGGTGCACAGCTTGATCCACTTGGTCCGTTCCGCAGCGGCGGCGATGAAGATCTCGGGCGAGGCAATGATCTCGCTGCCGGCGGAGTGATGCTCACCGATCCACGCCTCGTCGAAGCCGAGCGCGTCGAGATGCTCGACCAGCTCGAGGTCGCGCCGCATGGCGAGCGTCGGGTTGGTGCCGGCCCGGTGAAACGGTGCGATGAAATACCCGAACCTGAGCTTGGCCATGTGGGATCCCCTAAGCAGTCGAGTTGCCCCGACCCTAATCCCGGTCGCCCGTCAGGACTACGGAGTTGACCCCTCGAGTTTCGCCAAGAGTCGCCGGCCATGCCCGCAGGCGGTCAGGGAATGTGAATGCTCGGGCCGCCCGGGATGCTGCCGCCACCACCACCCGGTCCGCCGCCGCCGCAGCCGACACCGGGTACGCAGCCGCTGCCGCCACCGGGTCCACCGCCGCCGCTCGGGCCGCCGGGAATGGCGCCGCTGCCGCCGCCGGGGCCGCCGCCGCCGGTCGGTCCGCCCGGAACGCTGCCACCACCGCCGTTGGACCCTCCGCCACCGTTCGCGCCGCCGGGGCCGCCGCCGCCGGGAGCTGGTGACGGCGCGGGTGCCACGCTCGACGACGTGGTCGTCGTCGTTGTAGTGGTGCTGCTCGGTCCCCCCTTGTGGCCGCCGCCGCAACCCACGGCCAACACAAGCAGGGCCGTCCCGAAGAACAGTGTCGTTGCTGTCCGAACAGACCTCATCTGCACTCTCCACTCTTGTCGTGTGCACCCGGAGGTACCCGTGCCGAGCAGAGGCGAAACGGGTTGACCGGGAGGAAGATCAGCCGCGCCGGGCAAGCTGAGCGTGAATCAACGGAGCGATCTTCTCCGCCAGGTACGCGTGTCCGGCGTCGTTGGGGTGCACACCGTCGGGGCCGATCAATTCCGGCCTGCCGACGAACCAGCCCTCACTGATCGGGTCGATGAACGTCGCGCCGAAGTCGTGAGCCTGGCCGCTGAGGATGTCGCGAACGTACAAGACGTCCAACGGCGGATCGGAATCCGTCCACGGCGGGCCGATCACCAGCAGCTTCGCCGAGGGCGCGATACGGCGAGCCAAATCCAGGGTGTCGTGTGACATCGCCGTCATCTGCATCGGGTCGACGCCATGGTCATTGCGCGAGCCGAAGAAAACCACCAGGGCATCGTCGGGGTGGACGGCGCGGTTCGTCAGGTCCTCGAAGACGCTGCCGTGGTCGCCCCGGACGACGTAGCCGGCCCTGCCTTCGGAGGCGACTTCGGGCGCGACCTGCACACCCTGGCGCGCGAGCGTCGACCAGGTGCGGTTGGTCCAGGTGTTAGGACCCCAGCCGCCCTCGTCGGTGCCGGTTGTGTAGGAATCCCCGATCACCGCAACGTGGTCGATCGGCGTTCCGCGGGCGACGGTCGAAAACGGCTGCGGCGCGGCCGGACCGTGCGCGAACACTCCGGCCGCGACAGCCGCCACGACCACTGCGGCCAGACGACCCGCCGTTACGTGCACTGTCCACCACCTCGGCCGCGTGTCACATCCGTACATGCGGAATCCTCAAAGCACAACGCTGAATTTTTTCTGCCGCCGACGCGCAGGCATCCGAAGGGCCCCCACGCCAACCGGGATCGTACTTGATCATTATGCGGCGCAGTATTGCTCGCGTCACACGGTGGACTCAGCCGGCGCGCGCCGAAATGGTTTTCGGGCGTCCCTCGTGGGAACCGTCGATCGCCTGCAGCTTGCCGGCTGGGACATGCGTCGCGGGATCCGCGCCGTCGACGGCTCTAGGCCGGCCGTCGCCGACCATCCTGCGCATCCAGCGGCGAGCGGGCTCCTCGACGGCGTGGAAGAGCACGGCGGCGGCAGCGAAGGTGATCGCGAGCACTGCGGCCAGCAGAAGTTTGCCGTCGTTGCCGACCATCGTGAGCTGGAACTGCTCGGCCGTCCAGTTCCAGGAGGTGTGTGTCAGCTCGTGAACCATGTACAGACAGAAGGAGATCTGACCGCCGTACACCATCGGCCGACTGGACAGCAGCGCCGGCAGGCTGCCGGTGCCGATCGCCAGTGTCATCACCAGCGGCACGAACAAGATGTCGACCAAACCGCCGGTGTCGGTGACGCCGTGTAGCGGGTGGGCGTCGGACCAGTAGAGAAAGCCAACCACGCCGGCGATCAGCAGTACGGACGCATATCCGGCGGTGCGGCGACCACGATCGCTCGGCTGTAGCCGGCCGACCGCGGCAGCGACCAAGGCGCCGGCGGTGAACTGCATGACGATGCGCGGCAACCAACTCCACGGCGTGTAGAACTCGCCGGTCACCAGCAGCGACACCACCGGCGGCAACGACGCCGCGACCGCCAGCCAGATCAGACTGCGGGCGCGGGTGGCCCGCGCCATCCGAAAGATCACCAGCACCAGCAGTCCGAACAACAGGTACGCCAACCACTCGGCGCTGATCGACCACGCCGGCCCGTCCCAGCTCGAGTCGTCGAAGAACGGCTGGAACCACAGTTGCATCAGCAGGACCTGACGCACATAGCTGATCGCGGTGAACCGGTAGATCTCCTGTGAGGGAACGTGACCGACGTGCAGCGTGAAAATGACCCACATTGCGGCCAGGTGCAGCGTGACCAGATACACCGGCCACACCCTGGCCAGTCGCAGCCAGAGGAAGTGCAGTGTGGCGCGGGTTGACCAGGATCCGCCCATCCGGTCGAGGTAATTCCAGGTCAGCACGAAGCCGCTGAGAATGAAGAACAGGTCCACCCCTTGGGCCCCGCAATTGAGGACCGGGCTGAGCGCGTCGCGGAATTCGGGAATCGCATCACGCAGCAGCGGGCGGAAGTGAAAGAGCACTACCCAAACGGCGGCAAGGATGCGAAGTCCCGTGAGGGCCTTGATTTCTCCGCTGCGCACAACAATCTTTCCGTGAGACCACAGGCGTTTCGTTCACCTCTGCGTCGTAGAAGACGGCGTTGGCAGGGTATCAGTGCGCCAGATCGATAGCGAGTTGTCCGCCCGGTGCGCCTTTGACGAATTCGCAGGTTGACACGTCTAGCGTGAGACGAACACAAAAGCGTTGCCGAAGGAGAACTCGCATGAGAACCCGCCTGACCGAGTTCTTCGGTATCGAGCAGCCGATCGTGTCTGCGCCGATGGCCCTGATCTCAGGCGGCCGGCTCGCCGCGGCCGTGTCATCGAGCGGCGGTTTGGGCCTGATCGGTGGCGGCTACGGCGACTCGGCGTGGTTAGCCCGCGAGTTCGCTCTGACTGGCGGGGCGAGGGTCGGGTGCGGCTTCATCACCTGGAGTCTGGCCCGCAAGCCCGAACTGCTCGACGAGACTCTGGAACGGCAACCGGCGGCGGTGATGCTGTCTTTCGGTGATCTGCAGCCGTTCGCCGAGCGCGTCCACGCCGCCGGGATTCCGCTGATCGCCCAGGTTCAGACGCTCGACCATGCGCGCCAGGCGTTCGACGCCGGTGCGGAGATCGTCGTCGCACAGGGCGGTGAGGCCGGCGGCCACGGCATGACGGTTCGTTCGACATTCACGTTGGTCCCCGACGTCGTCGACCTGGCTGCCGGGCGCGCGCCGGACACGCTGGTGCTGGCGGCTGGAGGCGTCGCCGACGGGCGCGGGCTTGCCGCCGCACTGATGTTGGGCGCTGACGGTGTGGTGGTGGGCACCCGGTTCTGGGCTTCCTCGGAGGCGCTCGTCTCGCCCCATGCCCACCGGCGCGCGCTCGGCGCCAACGGGGACAACACATACCGCACGCGGGTCTATGACTATGTGCGACGGCTGGATTGGCCGCCCGGGTACAACGAGCGCGCGTTGAGCAACCCGTTCGTCGATGGATGGCATGGCAACGAAGCCGCGTTGTTGGCATCGCTGCCCGATGCGGTGAACACCTTCGAAGCCGCAGTGGCCGCAGAGGACTTCGAAGCCGCCGCCATCCTCATCGGTGAGTCGATCGGACTCATCGACGCGGTTCGCCCGGCCGCAGACATCGTCGCAGACATGGCAACGCATGCCGAGCGAATCTTCAAGCAGGCCAACGACTTTGTGAACGGGCGGTGACCCCGCAGTGGATCTCGAATCGGTTGACGAGTTACTGACCACCACCCGCGCGGTTCGTAAACGGCTCGACCTCAGCAGACCGGTCAGTCGGGAGGTGATCATGGAGTGTCTGCAGATCGCGATGCAAGCGCCCACGTCGAGCAATGCGCAGGACTGGCGTTGGCTGGTGATCACCGACGCCACCAAGCGTGCTGCGATCGCAGAGATTTACCGAAGCATCGGCGAGCGCTATCTTCCTGGGCTGGCGGC
>JAVHWH010000336.1:0-7014 GCA_032159915.1 Mycobacterium sp. | reverse complement strand
ATGCTGTGCAGACCAGGGCGCACAGTGTGCACCTGCTGACCCGAACCATCGTCAAAGAACAACAGGCGGACTGCTTTGCCGGGGTTTATCTGCACTGGGTCGCCGAAGGCCGGTCGAGTCGTTTCGCATTGAACACCACCGATGGCCTGGATCATGTTCTTGCCGGCGGAATTACGTTGCGCGACCCTACGGATGAGTCCGACAACGCCTTGGGCGCGCACGGTTCTGCGCTTGATCGGGTCGGCGCATTTCAGGAGGGCTTCGATGGAGATCCCGCCACCTGCGCCGCTATCAACCACGATGAGATCGCCCGCCGCCACGTGGGTCTCCCTGCCGCGCTGCAGGAGTATTCCTCGAGCGACTCCGCTCCGGGCGAAATGCCCGTCACCGAGGACTCGCTGGCGCTGCTGATCGAAACACTCACTCAGCTGTTCCACCCCGCCAACAAACCGACTCTGACAGTCGGCAGTGCTGCATGCGCCGACGCGCGGCCCAGCCCGCCAGCATCATATTGCCCTGCTACCAACACAATCAACGTCGACCTTGACGGGCTGCAGCAGATCGGCGCCTACACCGACAGAGATAGCCATCAGCTTCTGCAAGGCGACGACACTGCTTTTTCGGCAGTGACGTCTCGGTACATGCTTGCCGTGCAGCAGCAGCAGGGTGTGGCGCTGACCGGTGAGCGCGCCGCACTCCGCACTGCGTGCCTGACAGGAGTTGCGCAGCGAGACATGGCTACACCCGTACCGCTCGCTTCCGGTCGCACCCTTGTGCTCAATGCCGGTGACCTTGACGAAGCGATATCCGGCCTGCTCACCAACCATCTCGTCGCCAGCGACGCCAACGGCGACAGCGTCCCCGCAGGCTTCACCCGCATCGTCGCGTTTCGTTCCGGTCTGGTGGGCAACGCGGCTCAGTGCTACGGGAACTTTCCATGAACAACCCGCCGCCGGACTCCGAGCCAGGCACCCGCTGGTTGATACGCCGACCGAACCCCGACGATCAGACCCGCCCGATTAGGGCGCGCCCGACACCACCTCGTTCCTACCCGCCGCCGGGGCCAAGTCGTCAGTCCGTCCCTGGCCAGGGTCCGCCGAAGACGCCCGATAATCCTTGGTATCTACAACGCGCGGACCGCCCGCCCGCTTCGGCCCCGGAAGCCGCAGCTGCAAAGCTAGATTCAGAGCGCAGGCGGCGCGACACCGAAATCGTCAGACACCCGGAACGCAACGTGTGGCTGGTCGTTGGAACCGGCGTCCTCGTACTTCTGATCGCCGCATCGGTCCTATTCGGCAAGATCTCGCAGCTCGGGGTCGCCGGCGGGAAGTTCCTGGACGTGTCCAAAGTGCAGGCTGGTGTGCTTCAGACGCTGGCCGATCCATCTAGCGGCTACGGCGCCAATTCCGTCACCGAAGTCAGTTGCAACAACGGCCGCAACCCCAGTGCGACTCAGGGCACCACGTTTACCTGTGACGCCATCGTCAACGGTGCACCGCGTCATGTCACCGTCGTCGTGTCAGACGACAACGGCACGTACGAGGTCGACGGTCCCCGCTGAAATGCGGCATTAAGCCTTAATTAATGCGCTGTCCCACTACGCCATTGATCCCACGGCACCGTCCAATCGCCGCCTTGCGACAGCTTCAGCGGAGGGCCGCCGGTGTTGCGGATCTCGACAACGTCACCCGGAACGGAGAAGTCGTAGAACCATTTGGCGTTGTCGGCGTTGAGATTCAGGCAACCATGTGAGGTGTCGGTGTTTCCCTGGGCCCACACCGTGGTGTCCAGTTCGTGCAAGTAGATGCCATCGACGCTGATTTTGGTCGCGTAGTTGATGGTTTCGCGGTAGCCCAGGCGGGAGTTCTGAGGCAACCCGAACGTCGCAGAATCCATCACTACGGGGTTGCCTTTGTCCAGGACCGTGTAGGTGCCCGGCGGCGTCCAGAACGACAGGGTTCGATCGCCGACCGTTTCGGTGCCCCCCATGCCCATCGATGTGGGCATCGTACGCACCAGGTGACCGTTGTCGAACACGCTGACCTGCTTGGT
Organism: Mycobacterium sp.; assembly: GCA_032159915.1. GTDB lineage: Bacteria > Actinomycetota > Actinomycetes > Mycobacteriales > Mycobacteriaceae > Mycobacterium. Next base: position 4,962 of record JAVHWH010000336.1, on the reverse strand, counting down.
CTTATCGTCAGCGATCGATACGTGAGCGTCGCCGATCGTGAACGACACTTTCGAGTCTTCTTGCCCGAACAAGCCTTTACCCAGGTCGATCCCGTATATCTTCGCCTCGGCTGCGACGGTTGTGTGAGGCGCATAGTAGTGCTCTGGACGCCAGTGCGCCGTTTGGTCGTCAACCCATAACCACGCACCCGACACCGACGGCGACGTCGTAACAGTCAGCCGTTCCTCCGCTTTTGAGCGATCCGGAATGGGTTCGTCGAAGTGAGCCACTATGACCGTTCCCACGCCGTAGGTGCCGCCGTCTCGCAGCGGCGCCTCCGACGGGCTGGTGAACGTGACCTTGGTCTGGTTCGGCGGCACGAGCGTAGTGAATTGCGAGGTCTGTGTGGCACGGATGCCACTCGGCCCCTGACTGGCCACCGTCAGGGTGTAGGTGTGGCCGTAGCCGAGTGGCTCCACCGGATGCCACGTGACGTCGTCGGGAGTCAACACGCCCGCGATGGACTTACCGGAGTCACTGACCATCTTCACATCGGTCAGCCGGCCAGAGGTGGCGGTAACCGAGACCGGCTCCAAGGGGTCGACCCCACGCTTGCGGGAATCGGGTCGAAATGTCAGTCGCGCGGGTGCATGCAGTGCCGCGGCGTCGGCCGTCGGGGAACAACCGCTGTGGCAGCGGGATCCTTCGCCCACCATGAATCCACCCAGGACGCCCATGATCACCAGGCCAGCCGCGAGCACAGGCCGAAACCACTTGCGCCGGGACCAATCTGAAATCGTCACGACGCTACGGACCTTCCCTGCTCCTGCTATGGATGGCGGCGACAATCCCGCGAACAATGCTGCCCTGTCATACCCCGCGCCAGGGCAGAGCTAAACGTGCAGCCGGGCTAGGCAAGAAGCAGTCCGACGCCGAGCGATGCGAGTCCCACGGCCAGGACGGTCCCCCCGGTGTAGACCAGTGCGATGAACCTATTGGGTGAGGTCCGATCTTCACCCATCGAGGAAAAAAAGAAGCCCGCAGGCATCAACAACGCCGCGACCGGCACCGCGACACGCGACACCCAGCCCCACGGGCCGGTGAGGTGTACGGCGTCGGCGTAGAGCAGCCCCGTCAGCGCCAGGATGAGCAGCACGCCCGCGTGGGCGTGTCCCGCTCGAGCGAAGCCGATCTGAAACGGCGTGGCCCGACCTGCGCTCCGCCACAGTCTCACCAGGTAAAGACCGCCAGTCTCCACCGTCACCAAGGACAACAGCAGAATCCCGGCCAGGATGCGGGTGGAGTCAGACATCGAACGCCTCCTAATTGATGACTGCAACTCTCCAATATTGGATAGTGTTGATAGCTGATATGTCAAGATGTGCCATGCGATTAGCCGAACTTTGCGCGCGCAGCGGCGTCGCCGCGACGACGGTCAAGTACTACTTGCGGCTCGGCTTACTGCACTCCGGTGAGCGCCAGAGCAGCACTTGGTCGGCCTACGACGACACCCACCTGCGCCGCCTGGCTCTGATTCGCGCCTTGATCGACGTAGCCGGACTGCCGCTGGCGGCGGTGCGCCGCATACTCGAGGTCGTCGATGACGAATCCGTGCCGCTGCACCAAGCGCTCGGCACCGCGCAATGGCTCCTATCCCCCGCTGTCGCTCAGCAACCCAGCACCGAATCCTCCGACCGGGTCACCGCGCTACTGAGCCGGCACGGCTGGGAACTAGCGCTCGACAGCCCGCACCGCGCGGTGCTCGCTGCTGCCCTCGACCGCCTTGATGGCCTGGTTTTTCCGGCACCCGATGAACTGCTCGACCAGTACGCCGAAGCGCTGTCCCATTTTGCCCCCAAGGAGGTCGAGCCCATCACCTCCCAAACGCACCGCGCGACGGCCATCGAGCACCTGGTGATCGGAACCCTGCTTTACGAACCACTATTGGCCACGATGCGCCGCATGGCACACGAATCGGAATCCGCCCACCGCTAAGACCTGAGGCACACGTCAGCCCGTCGTCAGACCGGCCACACCTCACGGCGCCAGGCGGCGTCCCAGAACATCCACTCATAGCGGGCGGTGGTGGCGAAATGTATTCGGGCGCGCGTTTCGTCGGCAGCGCTCAGGGTCAGGCCAACGTTGTCCGTCAGCGCCAGGACCTCAGCGACGATGGTCTGGTATTCGTCGTCGGCATAGGTGTTGATCCAGCGCTGGTAGAGCGGATCCGGCGAACCGCGCTTGACGAGGTCGGCGCCCACCTCTGCATAAATCCAGTAACACGGCAGCACTGCAGCCAACCCGTCCGCGAAGGTGCCCCGGTAAGCGGTCGCCAACAGGTAGCTCGTATAGGCGAGGGTGGTCGGCGCGACCGGCACGGCATCGAGGTTTGGGACGCCCAGCTCGGTGAGCAGCGACTCATGCAGGGCGAGTTCCACCTCGGCGGTGCTGGCGGCGTGCCGGGCAAGCATGCCGACACCGCCGTGTGTCGGTGCCTTGCTGCCCACAACGGTCAGTGTGCGCGCGAAATCCCGCAGATAGTGGGCGTCTTGGACGACGTAGTGGACGAATCGGTCAGGATCGAGGCTGCCGTCAGTCAGGCCGGCCAGGAATGGGTGCTTCATAATCGCCGCATGTGTGGCGGCAGCTTCGGCCCATAACCGTCCCGTCCAGCCGTGTCGTGTCACGCCTGCGATGATTCCAGCCCCCGGAGGCCGGGGCGATTCCATAAGCCGCGGAGTGGGACAGCGTTTGGGAGATGTACATGAGTTCTATTCCAATACTGACGTGAGTCCATTAACTTGGATGTGTCGCGGTCAAGCAGTCGGGTGCGGCAGGTTAACTGGTTCGCCTGACCAGGGCCGTGCCTAGAGACGGCCACCTGTGCACCGTCGGAATCCGGAGCCGACGGTGCCCACAAGTCGCAGTCCCGGGCTGGCGATCCAAAGTCGTGATTGCACCGATTTGGGATCGGCACGCTGGGTTGGACCTAGCTCACAGCCCGTTCCTCAGCACCGTTTCACCTCTGCACTGCAAAGTCCGCGACGGCGCAGCACTGTGACAGGTATCGCCTCTGCGGCCACGGTGGTGAACGGCACGGCCAGCGGGAAATGGTTTCGGAGGGAACGCATTTCCTTGTGGCGGACGATGGTGGCCAGTGCCAGTGCCAGCGTCGCTTCGAGCATCGCGAAGTGGTCGCCGATACACGACCGCGGTTCGGCGCCGAACGGCAGATATTGCCAGCGGTTCCGCGACTTCGACTTCGATCCGGTGAACCGGTCGGGGTCGAATGTCAGCGGGTCGTCCCACAGGTGAGGGTCGCGGTGCACGGCGTAGACCCCGGCCACCAGTGTGGTACCACGTGGGATGCGATAGCCGTCGACGGCGATGTCTTGCATCGCCGTCCGGCCTATCGCGGCGCCCGGCGGACACAAACGTAGCGCCTCGTGCAGCACCGCAACCGTGTACCCGAGACTGGCAACGTCCTCGGGGGTCAGGTTGCGGTCGCCGAGCTCGGCGACTTCGGCGAACACGCGCTGCTGTAGTTGACGATGACGGCCCAACGCCCACAAGGCATATGCCAGTGTCGTGGCGGTTGTGTCGTGGCCGGCCAGTAGAAAGACGATCAGCTCGTTGCAGATCTCGTCGTCTGATAGCCCATCTCCGCTTGCCGGGTCAGTGGCTGCCATCAGGGCGCGCACCAACGGCGCCTCAACGGTGGGATCGGTGCGGCAGGTCCGCAGAATGTCGGCGGCGAGCTGGTGCAGGACACCGGCGGCGCCCCGGGCTCGCCGGCGCGCCGGCGTCGGTAACCACCTCGGTGCACCCACTGGCCGCAGGGCCCGGTCCGCGATGTAGGACAACGCGACCTGAATCGGTTCGGCGACCCCGTCAGCGTGCCCATCCTGATCCAGGCCGAGCACTGAGCGCCCCAACGCACGCAAGGTCACTCGACGGCATTCAGCGTCGAGATCGATCTCGCAGTCGTCGGGCCAGCCGGCAGCAACGGAGTCGGCTGCCCGGACCATGTCGGCACCGAACGCCTGCACGTGGTGCTTGGTGAAAACTGGCTGTAGGGCTCGGCGGCGTGGCAGCCGCGGTTCGTGCTCAAAATCGAACGTGTTGCCGCCCAGCAACTGTCGCATCTCTTCGTGGAGGATCATTTTGTCGACGAATGCGTCGGCGCGTCCTAAGACGTCGCGGATCCCGGCCGGCGATGTGGTCACCACCACCGGCGATACCAGCCGCCTGGGGGCGAAACCGAGACTGGTCACGGGACCGCCCGCATCCCGCAAAATTTCCTGACCGGTGTGAAACACCCGCAGTGCCCTCAGACGTTGCCGGTACGGCAATGGATTTCGCGGCGGCAGCGGCAAAGACGCCACATCGACCGCTCGCACCGCGGTGTCAGACATCGTGGTCTCCTGTAATCGGCCTGGGCGCCGCTCCACCGCGGAGCGACCCAGAGTGCAGCGTGTCATCGGCGGGAAAGTGTTACCTCATCTGAATTGATGATCTTGCGTACTATTTTGTGCACTTGCACGTCTGAGCGGGCGTTGTGGAGAGTTGGTGACGGGCATGGTCTCGGTCGACGCCTTCTCCAAAATGGTGTCGGCGGTATATGCGTGTGCTGTGGAGCCCGCCCGGACGGACGCAATCGATCACGACGATCTACCAGACGCTGGGCGCCACAGGCGGTGCACTGCTGATGTCCCACGGCGCAGTACGCACACAGGTCGCCGCGGTACTCCCTGCCGACGCCGCGCAGACCTATCGGCAGCATTACTGGCGGGTCGACCACGTATTGGACGACGTCGAGACGGGACCGGTCGGAGTCGTGCGCACCGGCAGCGAATTGATGCCGCCAAATCACCGCTCGGAGTTCCTCAACGAGTGGAATCGTCCCAACGATCTCGAAGACGGCATGTTCGTGCGACTCACCGCCGGAGTAGCTGCCGCAACTTTTCTTGTGACAGCGCCCC